>NZ_JADEVE010000273.1 GCF_016125955.1 Acetomicrobium sp. S15 = DSM 107314
TTAGCCTGTATATACAAAAAGGAGGCAGACATATGGGCAACATTCGCAAGAAATACGATGCTACATTAAAAGCTAAAATAGCTTTAGAAGCAGTAAAGGGAGAAAAGACAATAGCGGAGATATCCAGCGAATATGGGGTACATTCGACTCAAATAGCACATTGGAAGAAGCAACTGCTCGAGGAATTACCATCCATATTTAGCGATAACGTGCCTAAAGCCAAAAAAGAGGGGAGGAGCTTGAGGCTAAAGCTTACCCGACAGATAGGACAGTTGAAGGGAAAGTTTTAATGGCTCAAAAAAAAATCTACAATGTTCAGCCGGTGAAAAGCGCAAAATGGTAGAGCCAAAGAATCCAGATATAGCTATATATAGGCAGTGCGAGCTCGTACGCTTCCCAGGTCATCGTACTATTACGAAACTCAAGGAGAGAGCGACTATAATCTCCACCTCATGAAGCTGATAGATGAGCAATATACGAAGGCACCCTTTTATGGCAGGAAAATGACAAATTGGCTAAAGAAGCAAGGGTATGAAGTAAACCGCAAACGCGTACAGAGGCTCATGAGGCTTATGGGGATTGAGGCGATATATCCGAGAAAACGAGGCTTGAGCACATCATCTGACGAATCCAAGAAGTACCCTTATCTACTAAGGGGTTTGGTAATTACAGAGCCCGATTCTGTTTGGAGCACGGATATAACGTACATCAGGATGAATAGGGGGTTTATGTACCTTGTAGCGATAATGGACTGGTATAGCCGGTATGTGCTATCTTGGGAGATCTCCAATACGCTCGATGCGAGCTTTTGTCTTGAAGCACTAAAACAGCGCTATCAATCTCACGTCCGGAGATATTTAACAGCGATCAGGGTTCAGGTTTTTCATGTAGTTTTTGCTTGAGCTTCTTCTTGTGGGATATAGGCAATATTGTTTTGTCCTCTTTTTGTCATGGCGCGAAAGGAAATTTTCAAACAGCCTCTGAGCTCGTTGACAAGAAAGCAGAAGAATGGTAAATACTATTAGCGACAATTACATATTTCGCCATGGGGGCGCCCCGAAGCAATGGGCTGAGAAGGTACCCCTTGAACCTGATCCAGGTAATGCTGGCGGAGGGAATGGCGAGAGGAAGTTAGAGGTTATAATTCTCTCCGGCCGCTTGTGTAGCGGCCTTTTGTTTTGGCCCTTCCTCAATGCTTATCCCCTCCTCCAAATACATATTGGGAGGGAAAGGCATGCAAAAAACCCAACTCGACTATGCCAAGACTGGCATCGTCACAAAAGAGATGCAACTTGCCGCCGAAGGCGAAGGTATAACCCCCGAGGAGCTTCGTGAGCTCGTGGCCGCGGGGCTGGCGGTGATACCGAAGAACGTAAATCACTCCTTCTCTTGCATAAAAGCGATAGGCCATAGGCTCAAGACGAAAGTCAATGCGAACCTCGGGACGAGCGACGAATGTGCGGACCTCGCATTCGAGGAGCGAAAACTCTCCGCAGCCTTAAAAGCGCAGGCCGACTCGATCATGGACCTTTCGACCGGGGGAGATCTCCACTCCATCAGGTCTTTCTTCCTCAAGAGGTCACCGGTCATGGTGGGGGCTGTACCGATATACGCCGTGGCGGCGGAGATGGCGCGCGACGGCGAGCCTTTGGAAAAGATGAGCGAGGAGAGGCTCTTTTCATCAATAGAAGAGCAGTGTTGTCAGGGTGTCGATTACATCACCGTGCATTGCGGCGTCACGTGCGAGTCTTCCGACAAGCTCTCCTCTTTCGAAAGAATTATGCCGTGCGTGAGCCGCGGCGGTTCGCTTCATCTCTACTGGATGCGTAAAACCGGCAAGGAAAACCCCCTTTACGAGCACTTTGACCACCTGTTGGGCATTGCCCACCGCTACGACGTGACCTTGAGCCTTGGAGACGGCTTCAGGCCCGGTTCCATCGTGGATGCCATAGATGGACCGCAGATAGAGGAGCTCATGATACTGGCCGAGTTGGCTAAACGCGCTCTTGCTGCAGGAGTCCAGGTGATGGTTGAAGGACCAGGACATGTGCCGCTTGAACACATAAAGTCGCACGTGCAGCTTCAAAAGCGCCTATGTAACGGTGCGCCCTTTTACGTGCTGGGGCCTCTTCCTACGGACGTAGCCGCAGGATACGATCACATTACCGCCGCTATAGGCGGCGCGCTGGCAGGTTCAGCAGGGGCGGACTTCTTGTGTTACGTGACGCCGGCCGAACATTTAGGCCTGCCGGATGAGGAGGATGTGTATCTCGGCGTCATGGCTTCGAGGATAGCTGCCCACGTGGCTGACATCGCCAAGGGCGTGCCGGGTGCGGCGGAAAAAGACAGGAGGATCTCCTTGGCCAGACAGCACCTCGATTGGGATGGGATTATCGCCGAGGCATTAGACCCCGAGCTGGTGCGCTGTAAATTGAAGGTGGCTTCGGACAGGGAAGCGTGCACGATGTGCGGCAAGCTGTGCGCCGTGAAGATGGTTCGCGGTGCGTATCAAATATAGAGGGAGCGATGAAAGATGAGACTGGATGAGGTTACGATAACCAAGGCGATAGCGGAGCGTTATTTCGATAAGCTTATGAATAACCTCGAGCTCGACGTGGCTATCGTCGGCGGTGGCCCTTCGGGGCTGGTCGCTGGGTATTTTTTGGCGAAGGCGGGACATAGGGTTGCGCTTTACGAGAGAAAGCTCAGCGTCGGCGGAGGCATGTGGGGCGGAGGCATGTTATTTAACGAAATAGTAGTTCAAGAAGACGCCAAGCGCCTATTGGACGAGCTCGATGTGCGCGCGCTGCCCTATAAAGAGGCCGGCTACTATACAGCAGATTCCGTCGAAGCCGTAAGCACTATAACGAGCAAGGCCGTGAAGGCCGGCCTCGTCGTGTTCAACTGCATCAGCGTTGAGGATATAGTCGCAAAAGACGACAGGATCTCTGGGCTCGTCATAAACTGGACGGCTGTCTCGATGGCCAACCTACACGTTGATCCGCTCTCGATTAGGTCGCGCTACGTAATAGACGCCACAGGACACGATACCGAGGTTGTGGCTATGGTTGCCAAGAAAGCCCCTGGGAGGTTGTTGACGCCTTCGAAAAACATAGAAGGAGAGAAGTTTATGAACCCCGAAGAGGCCGAGAGACTGACCTTGGAGAACACGAAAGAGGTGTTCCCGGGTCTGTACGTGGCTGGCATGGCCTGCAACGCTACGTTTGGCGGCCCCAGGATGGGCCCCATTTTTGGAGGCATGCTTCTTTCTGGCGAAAAGGTCGCGTGCATGATTTTAAAAAGGCTTTCGGAATAAGCTCGAGCGCCTGTGCTCGTTTTTGTGCTTTGACTTCGACCTGCTTCGGATGAAGTAAAGCGATAGGGGTTAAGGGTTACAGTTGCGAGGAGGCTCTCGCTTGCCCTTAGCCCCTTCAAGTTTGACGTGCCCTGCGCTTGAGATAAACGATTACTTGCCTTTGGAGTACGCCGCACTGTTTTAAAAAATCCGATGACGGGCTTGAGCTATTGCCTTTGCCGCTCCTAAGTGCTATGGTCTTTGCAGCCCATTTCATACTCTGGGTATCGCCGAGAAAGCCTGGCTTGCCGATAGTATATATGCATTCTAAAACTGGCCTCGTGGTCGGTGAGAGTTAAAGTGAAGCGGTGGGGAGAGGTGATTGAGGATGTATGACCTCCTTGAACTGACGAGAGGCAGGCTTGCTCAGATTGCCCCACAAGCGTTGGCTTTATTGCCGGTGGGTTCGGTGGAACAGCACGGACCGCACCTGCCGGTTGGTGCGGATACTATAATCGTCGACGCGATCGCCCGCAGGGCGGCTGCAGAGGCTTCGAGCAAGGTCCCCATCGTCCTCTGCCCCGTGCTCTCCTTTGGGAGCTCCGATCATCACCTCTATTGGTGCGCCGCTTCCCTCAGCAATGAGACTTTGATCGATCTTCTCTCGGATGTAGTCTCATCGCTTCATGCCTCGGGCTTTAGAGAGATACTGATCCTCAACTCGCACGGCGGAAATGTCGAGGCCGCCCGCATAGTTACAAGGAAAACTCCGCTAAAGCGCCCGGTAGTCGTGGGCACCTGTAATTACTGGGATGTCGCCGAAAGGGCCCTCGAAAGGGAGACCGACCTCTTTAAGATCGGCGTGAAGGTACCCGGTCACGCGGGTTATTTTGAGACATCCCTAATGCTTGCCTTGAAGCCGAACTTGGTCGACTTGGATTTATTGCCTCCGGCGCAGAAAAACATTCCTGCTGAAGGGGCGACAGGGGTTTACCTGCAGCGGCCTGGGCATTCGGTCGGGACAGATGGCCACAGCGGCGATGCTCACCTCGCCGACGCAAAACGCGGCGAGGTTTATCTTAACATAATCGTTATCGAGGTGGCAAAGGCGCTCGTGGCCTTTCACGCCGCAGCGCGCAGCTGATGCCCGTTTAGATGCGAAAAGGGGGATCGATTTTGAAAACTGAGAGAGATGCTTTGAGCGGATGGCGAAGTGTTTTGAACGGAGATGCCCCGAAGAGCGCCGGGTGCGAACCGTGGCGTTTTAGCCTGCGCGCGCTTTTTGGACTATTGATCGTGTTTGTCGCTTGCTTCCCGGCGTCGGCGCAAGTTGCAGCGCCGAGCAGCGTAGATATATATCCGAACGGGGCTACGATGTCGTTCGTGCTCCCCTCTGGTGAGGCGGAGATCATCGTTCCTCCCGCCGTGGACGGAGAGAGCGTCGATTTCCTTCCGGGTCCCGGCGTGAGGATAGTTTCCGTCGTCAAAGAGAAGGTGTATTTAGGAGACTGGATCCCCGACGGCCTTTTGCCCTTGAAGAGGGAGCTTGACGAGTGCCGGGCGGAGATTGACGCAATGGAATCGACGATCGCAGCTTTGAAACAATCTATTTTGCACCTCGAAAACGTTTCGTTGCAGGCGGAGTCGGACGACCTCGCACGGTTGCTTTCGACGCTGGAAGAGCGCCGGAAGGCACTTGAGCTCGAGATGCGCCGCAAGGCGCACGAACTCGAGGCCAAAGTGGCGCATCTGAATTTCCTGCAGGAAGAGTGGAATTCGCGAGCTCCGGCCGATAAAAGCGGCATCCGAATCGTAGTCGTATCAGAGGGTGAAGGGAATGTGACCGTCAGGGCGCAGGTGAGGGGCGCTTCGTGGACGCCCGCCTACAAGGTAGCTGGCGATCTTAACTCTGGCAGGCTTACCATCTCGTTGCAGGCGGAGGTCGCTCAAAAGTGCGGCGTACCTTGGGGCGGCGAACTTGCTCTTCATACTGTAAAACCAGCGGAAAGCGTGGTTATCCCCGAACTTACGCCGCTTGTCGTCGATTTTAAGCCTCCGGTGAAGATTTTCAGGTCATTAGAGGCCGGCATGGCCAAAGATAGTGCGCAATTCGCAAAAGAGGTCTTGGAGACGAAGGTCGATATCGTATACCTTGTCCACGGTAACGTGAATGGCGATGGAACGCCGTCTTATCTTCCCCTGGACGAGATGACTTTGAAGGCCAAGATGAAGGTCGTATGCGTTCCGGATTTCGATACCGCGGCTTGGATGATAGCCGAAACGGAACCCCTGGACCGTCCCCTCATTCCTGGCGAGGCTCAAAACTACATCGATGGTACGCCATCAGGGAAGATCAAATTGGCGGCGGTAAACCGCGGAGAGCCGGTTACGATACCGCTCGGCCGTGTTCCACTTGTGAGCGCGACAAAAGAACGCCTTATTCCCAAAGGGGACGAGAAATGGTGGGGAAAGGGTTGGCTCGAAGAAGGCTACGAGATCCGCGTAAATAATGGCTTGTCCAGCGAGGTTGAAATTACTTTGACCGACAGGGTTCCCGTCAGCGCGCACGACGACATAAAGGTCGAGATAAAGGAAATCAGCCCCAAGCCCGCAGAGCAGACGGACAGGGGCATCATCACGTGGAAGTTGCGCCTCGCTTCCGGCCAGGCTCAAGCTATAAAGCTGCGCTACAGGATAACCTACCCTGCCGATAAGGAGATCTCCGTCTCGGAATACCGTTGATGCGCGAGATCCTTGAAGCCATAAAACCGCACGAGACAAAGCTCAAAGAGTACGCGGAGCTTCTGCTCGATTATAATCGGTATGTGCGCTTGGTTGGGCCGTCTGACGCCGAAACGTTATGGGAGGAGCACATCCTCGATTGCGCTGCGGCGCTGCCGTTACTTCCGCCTTCGGGGCGCGTCGTGGATGTGGGAAGCGGCGGCGGCTTGCCCGGTATAGTGTGGGCGATATGCAGGCCGGACCTTACGGCGAGCCTGGTCGAGGCCACGAGGCGAAAATGCGAAGCCATGGAGCGGATAATAAAGGGACTGAAGCTGGAGAATGTGCGCGTCGTATGGGCAAGAGCCGAGGAAGAGGCGTCACTGCGGCGCGAACTCTATGACGTTGCAGCTGCCCGCGCCGTGGCAGAAGTCGGAGTCTTGGTCGAATATCTTTCGCCCCTGGTCAAAGTGGGCGGCACCCTGTTGGCGTTCAAAGGGCGCGGGGTGCGCTCCGAGTTGGATCCGTTGACTGGGCGGTGGTCTGAGTTGGGATTGGACGAGCCAAAATTGGAGCGTTATGAGATAAGGGGGAAAGAGCGTTATATAGTGCTGTGGGAGAAGGTCGATCTATGCCCCGATAAGTACCCAAGAAGGCCGGGGATGGCCGAAAAACGGCCCTGGTGGAGGTGAGCCGATTGCCTGTAGTGGCTGTGGCAAATCAAAAGGGAGGGGTGGGCAAAACCACCTGCTGCGTCAACCTCGCTGCCGAACTCGGGAAGAGAGGCCATCTCGTCCTGGTGGTCGACATGGATCCACAGGCTCACAGCACCAGCGGCCTCGGGGTAGACAAAAGCGCCTTGAAATATACCACCTACGATGTTTTGATCAATGATGTTTCTATTGAAGAAATAATTATTTCTACATCATGGCAAGGTGTCTCTGTCATCCCAGCAACGATTGACCTGGCAGGGGCAGAGGTCGAACTCGCGGGGACCTTGAGCCGCGAGACTCGCCTACTCCGCTTCTTATCCAAGGTCGACGACTTCGACCTGATCTTGATAGATTGCCCGCCTTCTTTAGGGCTCCTCACGATCAACAGCTTGGTGGCCGCAAACTCCGTCCTCATCCCCATACAATGCGAATACTATGCCCTTGAGGGTGTGTCGCAGCTCCTCAAAACGATAGACCTGATAAAAAAGCATTTGAGCGATGGGCTGACTGTAGGGGGCATCCTGCTTACAATGTACGACAGCAGGACGCGCCTCTCGCAGGAGGTTGCCCAGGAGGTGCGCCGCCAGTTCGGCGACCTCGTTTTCGAGGCCATAATACCGCGCAACGTGCGGTTATCTGAAGCGCCGAGCTACGGCCAGCCGATCGCATATTATGACCCCTCAAGCACAGGAGCGCTGGCATTTCAGGCCTTGGCGGAGGAGGTTGAGAGACGATGGCTCGCGGTAAAGCATTAGGTCGAGGCCTCGAAGCGCTTATACCGAGCGCAGAACGACCGGTAGATACTCTACAGAAGGAACTCCCCGTGGAGTCCTTGAAGCCCAATCCTCTCCAGCCGCGTCAGAGGATGGACGCTCTTGAACTGCAATCACTCGCCGATTCCATAAGAGAACACGGAATTGTCCAGCCCATTATCGTTAGGGCCGCGAAGGATGGATACGAGATCGTAGCCGGAGAGCGCCGCTGGCGCGCTGCAAAAATGGCCGGCTTATCTTCCGTGCCCGTGCAAGTGATAGATGTAAACGACAGCGCAGCACTCGAGATTGCCCTGGTAGAGAACCTCCAGCGCGAGGACTTATCCCCTCTGGAGGTGGCGCGTGCGTTGAAAGATCTGATCGAGCGCTTTCACCTCACTCATGAAGAGGCGGCCTCTCGCTTGGGATGGAGCCGCTCTGCCGTTACGAATAAACTTCGCCTCCTTGACCTGCCGGAGCGCGTCCGCAGCCTCTTGCTCGAGGAAAAGATCTCAGAGGGGCATGCGAGGTTGCTCCTCTCTTTAGAGAGCGCAGACGAACAGGTGCTGCTCGCCGAAGCGTGCGCGGAGCGAGGATTAAGTGTCAGGGATTTGGAGCAGGTTATCAAGCGCCGTAAGGCGCCAAAGAAAACTGTCCCACAGTTTTCCATACCGGAGGCCAAAAATCTGTGCGATCGTTACGGCATAAGGCTCAAGTTGATCGGACGAGGGAAGCGAAAGCGCCTGGTGATAGAGGGGTTTGACGAAGAGCAGGTTCGCCTTCTTGTGGAATTGATGGAGTCGGCGGCGCCGCAATTATTTCCGCGGAAATAATTGCCCCCCTTAGAAGCAAAAGAAGTGGTTGCTCTACATCCGGGAGATGTAAAGGACGCCATGATTGAGCTATGCAATAGCCCCTCGCAATAGCCGTGAGTATAGCAAGGCACCAGATTTGTACTTGAGGCTAAAATGCGGAACCATGTTGTTTTAGGCTCTTAAAGTAGTTGCTCTGTTATCGTCGAAGATACCCGAGGGAGTTGGCTTAGATCTGTGGTCCAACGCGTAGGGTTTGGTGTCTCCTGTACAAACGGCACAGGAGACACCAGCTTAACAATTCCTGAGAAATTCCCCTAAATATACGGTAAGGGTTCGATGGAAGCAGATCCTGGCAAAGGCGGCGATGGGTGCAATTTCAAAGACATGTGCTAATAGGCCCTCTGGCGATCCTTGCGGTCTTTGACGATCCGGCGCTTTCCTCGCTTTTCGCTCTTTAAGTAGGGTTTTGGGCTTCTTTCCGCGGGAGCCTCCATTTTTACGAATCCCCATTTTTCGAGAGCCACGGAGTTGTTTTTGTATCTCCTTAACGCTTCTGGCGAGAGCTCAATTTGCACGGAATCTCCTCGGATTTTGATTCGCGACACGTCTTTACCGCTAACGTTGAGGGCATTGCAGATGCTGCTCAAGACTCTACCCACATTCCACTCCCTGGAGGGCTTGAGAGCCATGAGCACTGACGTGGCCGGCCCTCGCGATCCTCCTCGCGCCTCAGCATCGTCGGTTTTTGGGGCCCTTTCACTCCGCGACGATCTGTAGGCCTGCTCCCGCCGCAACTCTTCTTTGAGGGCATAGCCCGCAGGTCTGTGACTGTCTATTTTCTCGAGAAGCCTCGAAACGAGGACTTCGGGTTCTTCCATTTCGAGCAGCCTTCGCGCCCACTCCATAAGGTCCTCTCTGGTATCGTCTTCAGATCCATCGAGAAGAATATGCTCTTCTATTTCCCTCTGTCTATGTCTGATGTCTTCGCTGTCCGGAGCATCGAGCCACTCGACCTCGATTGACGTCTGTCGCAACATACCTTTAAACGTCAGCGCTTCCTGCGGAGAGAGGACGATCGCGTTTTCGCCCCGCTCTCCGGCTCTCCCCGTACGCCCGCTTCGATGGGTGAAGGTCTCAACGTCCTCGGGCAGGCCGAGCTGGAAGACCTTGTCGATTTCGGGCACGTCCAGGCCTCTGGCGGCGACATTGGTGGCGACGAGGAGCGCGATGTGTCCTTTGCGGAACGCCGACAGCACTGTGTTGCGCTCCCTCTGAGTCATATCACCGTTAAGGCACGCGGCTGCGAAGCCTTCTTCCGACAGACGGCGAGAGACGTTGACCGTTTCGGCCTTAGTGTGGCAGAAGATCAGCCCCTTTTTGGGGTTTTCCCAAAGGAGGACGTTGATCAGCCCCTCGATCTTTCTCCGATGTGGAACCTGATAGACTTTGTGACGAATCTCTGAGTGTTGCTGCCCTTCTTCCACGAGGGAGAGGAAGCACGGTTCTTCGAGATATTTCTTGAGGAGTTTGCGCATCTCCAGAGGCATAGTTGCGGAAAAGAGCCAGGTTCGCTCCCTTGAGGTTGCGGCATCGAGGATGGCTTCGAGCTCATCGCGAAAGCCCATGTCGAGCATTTGATCGCCCTCGTCAAGGACGACCGTGTGGATGCTCTCCATATCGAGAGTGCCTTTTCTGAGGTGGTCCAATGTGCGGCCTGGAGTCCCTACGATTACCGAGGCGCCCTGTCTGAGATCGCTAATCTGGGCGGACATGTCCATGCCGCCCACAAGTGTCGCTACGGCGATATCTAACCCTCGAGCGAGCCATTTGGCCTCCTGCGCCGTCTGCTGAGCCAATTCCCGCGTAGGTGAAAGGATTAAAATGCGCGGAGATCCCTTCTCGAGCCTCCCTTCGTCATATAAAGGGAGCAAAAAGGCGAGGGTCTTTCCCGAGCCGGTCTTCGCCCGTACGATCATGTCACGTCTTTTGTCTTCCAACTTGAGGACTTCCTCCTGAACGGGCGTAAAGCTCGTAAATCCCCTTTCCTCGAGCCTCTGTGCGAGGCTCGTTCCGATGCCCTCAAAGAAGGCGGTGTTAGTTTCGTTCATCAATAGCTTGTTTCCTCCTACTAAATGTATTATAGACAGGCACAAAAAAGGGCGCCCATCCACGGGCGCCCTTCGATTGCATGCCCTTCATGGCAACTGACCAATTATCTCCTCTCGAGCCGATTTGTCAAGGGCGCAATAAACCTGGTGGGTAGCCATCAGACAAGCACCCTTGACCACGTCGTAACCATCTCGCTCGAGACGTTCCTTCGCTTCGTCGTTTTCAGCTCCGGGCTGCATCCAGACTATGGGCCTGTAGGGAAGCCTTCGTAAATCTTCTAACACGACGTCCTGACGCTTCGAAGACAGAAACAGCGCTACGATGTCGACCTTTTCCGGCACATCTGACAGCCTGCCGTAACAGGGCAGGTCAAGGAGGGTCTTGCCTTCCAGAGAAGGGTTGACCGGATATACGTTGAAACCTGCCCTCTTTAAGTATGTCATGACGCCGTATACAGGGCGGTTGCGGTTTTGTGAGGCCCCGACGACGGCAATCTTCGAAGGCTTGCAGACGAACTCTTCGATGATTTCGCCTATTTTCAATGAAAGCACCTTCTTTCTTCGGGATCGTCGTTAGGTTGATTTTGATGTTTTTGCGCTTTAGTCCCGGGTAGGATTGTACTCGTCCATTTAGGTTACTTCAACTACTTCAAAGTTTGCGGGATAGGAACATATGGGTTGGGATACAGTGTAAAATATTCGCGGGGACTGTTATAACAGTCCCCGCGAGCGCGCTTTTTGGCAGTTGGTTGTTATGTCCTGTAGAACGAAAACCGCCAAGATTCAAGATCCGGTCTTTGAGGGATTAAATTTTGGGCTCTTTGTAATATGGCTCCATCAACGGGCGCCACTTGGGCATATCTTCCTCAAAGAGACCGAGAGGCGGCTTCATGTCGTCGGGAATGTATGGTTTATACGGATATTTTTTACTCTCCTCGCCGAACTCGGCTTTGATCTTTTCAAGTTTTGCAGGATCTGTCAGGATGTCCGCCCCTGTGGCCGCCAAAACCTTGGCGCCCGTAACGAGCGCTTTGTGGCCTATGCCCGTGCCTACCGATGCCACGACGCCCCAGGAATGCCCCGGCACGCCCTTGGGCCAGCCCGGTGCACCGAGCGTAGCCAGAGGGCAAACCATGCTGATTTCCGCTATGTCGGTGGACCCTCCACCCGTGAAAACGGGTGGTTGTGGGACCAGCTCTATGTCGTTGGGCATGCCGTCTTGAGAAACGCCCATATTCTTTTGAATCTCTTTGGCATAGACCTGTTCTTCATCGCTCCATTTCGGAAGGCCGAAGAGCTTCGCGTTATCGTACATAGTTCTGGCAAGAGTTTCGTTGATATGCTTCTGGTGCATACCTAACATTGTCTCTATCTCGTATGTGCATCCTGAGGCGATGGCGCCGGCTTTAACGCAATTTTCGAACTTTTCATATGTTTTCATCAACATTTCGTCATTATTCCTGATGAAAGCTGCCACTTCTACCTTATCTGGAACTATATTGGGCCAGTCTCCACCTTGTAGTATCACGTAGTGAATCCTATAGCCTATATTCAAGTGCTCACGGGCGTATTCGATAGCCGTCCCCATGATTTGGGCGGCGTCGAGGGCGCTCACGCCGTCCCACGGGGCCGAACCGGCGTGGGCCGTCTTGCCGAAGAACCTGACCTTGACACCTATGATAGCGCTGTTGTGGATTCCGTACGCCACATCGTACTTGTTGCCGGGGTGGTTGTCCAATACGACGTCTACGCCGTCAAAGAGTCCGTCTCGCACCATGTATATCTTGGCAGAGCCAGATTCCTCGGCCGGGCAGCCGAAAAACTTCACTGTGCCGGTTGCACCGCTTTTTTCCATGGCGGCCTTCAGAGCTATCGCTCCAGCGGCGCCCGTGGTGCCCAAGATATTATGGCCACAGCCGTGTCCGGGCGCACCGGCAACGACGGGTTCTTTTTGGGGAACGGTCTTTTGCGAAAGGCCGGGCAGCGCGTCATACTCGCCGGTGAAACCTATGACCGGGCTTCCCGAGCCCCAAGTAGCGATGAATGCCGTGGGCATGCCGGATACGTTCTTCTCGATGGAAAAGCCGTACTTCTCGAAGAGTTTGATGAGTGCTTCTGAAGACTTGAATTCTTGAAATCCTAATTCGGCATAACTCCATATGGCGTCGGCCACCGATGCAAATTCTCCTGCGTGTTCGTCCAGGAACGAGGCTATGTCACTTTTGAGCGAATCGGCCGAGACCTGGGCGGCCATTGTCGCTGTGGCAGTGCTCAAAAGTAGCGCTGCACCGATCGTTAAAGCTAAAAACTTTCCCTTGATGCCCTTCATTTGTGCACCTCCTCTGAAATCTCTACTCGTCCACCGGCATTGTCCGAGGCCGCTTCTCCGATGTCGCCGGCGGCAGAACCCTTAACCGACCCTTGCTCCGCATTGCGTCGATTTATCTCACAATTCACCACCTCCGTCAATGACATCAAAATATTGCCATGCTTTATAGCACCCTTAGCCATATGGTGTCAAGGCGATCGGCTCGAGTGGTTGAAAACAGGCATAGGGGCTAATACAATAAATTTTGAGCAAGTCTAATAGCGGTTAAAGCCTCCGAGCCTTTTTGCCTAAGGGCAGCTTGCCTATGGCGATGGGTCGTTAGGGCGCCTTCGGAAACGATGACGCCTCCCGCGTTTGGAAAGGAGGATTGCAAGGGTTAAATAGGGAGGCCTTCTTGTGATGCGGGATGGCTTCCTTATTTTTTTAATTAAATTAACGGAGGTGTGTAACATGAGAAGGTGTGCGGTTTTAGCGGTCCTTTTGTCCCTGGGTTTGTTCCTTTTTTCGGCTGCGGCTTTGGCCGAGGCTCCTGCGTGTACGGAAACGTATGGAAATGGCTCAATCACGGTAAGGCTTGCTACCGGAAGCCCTGGGGAACTCGGCCTCGTAAAAGCTTTAGCGGAAGAATTTTGTAAGACTCACGATGCTAAGATCTGCTGGATACAGGCAGGTTCTGGGGCTGCACTCCAAATGCTCAAGGATAAGGCTGTTGACATGTGTATGTCTCATTCCCCCGCTCTTGAAAAGAAAGCGGTAGAAGAGGGATGGGCTGCAAATCGGACTCTCATCGGCTCCAACGAATTTTACATAGTAGGCCCTGAGGATGACCCAGCCGGCATAAGAGAGGCCAAGACCGCCGTAGAGGCCTTTACTAAGATCGCGAACTCAAAGGCTACGTTCCTGTCGAGGGGAGATAATTCAGGCACGCACGTGAAAGAGATGTCCATCTGGAAGAAGGCCGGGATAACTCCTTCCGGGGATTGGTATGTCGTCACCGGCGACTTTATGATCGCGACGCTCAAAAAATGCGACGAGCTTCGCGGCTATTTTATGACCGACAGCAGCACCTGGATAACGGTGAAGAAAGATATCAAGAATTTGACGCTCCTCTTTAGGGGCGATCCCGAGATCGTCAATATCTATCACGCCCTCACCCTCCCTGACGATAGCGACTCCACGCGCATGGCCGTCGAGTTAGTCAAATTTATGGCCTCCGAAGAAGGGCAGGAGATATTCAGGACCTTCGGTGTGGCGGAGTACGGGGAGCCTCTATATAACGACGCGGAATATGCAAAGCAGTTTGAAAAGTAGCACAAGACTTCAGTCTCAGTAACTGTGCAAATATTCGGGGGCGGGAGCAACTCCCGCCCCCGAATATTAACCTTTCGTTAAAATTCCTACATACGTACAAAGGCGTGATACAATGCAATCGCGCTGATCCATTCGAAAAACCTCTAAGGTTTTGACGGCCGCCGTCGAGAATTGAGGCGCGAAGATTTACGGACGCGCCTGATGCGAAAGGAGGGGGCAGATTGTGGGATGGAGAGAGCACGAGAATAGTCGAGCTGACGCTCGAAATGATGAGGCTGGTGAGGGAATCCCTCGCTAAGGGGATGAATGCCCTCGTGGACAGGGATGAGCTCTTGGGCGATGAGGTCATAACGGGGGACAAGTGTGTGGACGACTTGGAGCTTGAGATCGAAGAGGCCTGCATAAAGGCGCTGCAAAGGTGCCAAGAGGGAGAGGGCGTGCGCGCCGTCGTCGGCCTGTCTAAAATCATCACTGATCTGGAGAGGATCGGTGACTACGGCGTCCACGTGGCCGAGGCTGCAAAAATTCTGGCCAACAAACCGTTGCTCAAGCCGCTTATAGACCTGCCGAGGATGTCTAAGGACGTTTGCGAGATGATTAGCCTTTGTGAGGAGGCTTTGAAGGCGCGCGACGCCTCGCGGGTGACGCCCATCTGGGAGCTCGATGCCGAGGTGGACGCCCTTTACGACCAGATTTTTAGGGAACTTCTGACCTATATCCTGGAAACGCCAAGGCTCATAACGAACGCCCTCTATCTCATCCAAGTCGCCAGGCATCTGGAGAGGGCCGGCGACCACGCCACCAATGTGGGCGAACGGATCGTCTACATCATGAGGGGAGAAAAAGTAAAGCGAGGCAGAGCGTGGGGCGGCGCGGCAGATGAAGGCGATAGTCTTTGATGTATACACTACCCTCATCGACATATCCACCGATGAGGAAGATTGGCGCGTTTACGATAATCTGGCGAAGTTTTTGAGCTACCGGGGCGTATACTTGAGCGCCGATGAGGTTAAATGGTTCTATTTCGAAAAGATAGCCAAGCAGCTTAAGAACAGCAAGGAGCAGTATCCCGAAATAGACGTCAAGCGCATATGGCACGAGATTCTCTCTGCCAGCGAAAACAAGGATGTCTACGATCTAAAGCTCAACAAGTCCACTTTCGTAAAAGATGTGGCCGTGCTTCACAGGGCCCTCTCCAGGAAGCGGATAAGGCTTTACCCTCGCGTATTTGAAGCGCTCACCCGGCTTAAGAGGAGTTTCAAGCTCGGCGTCGTATCCGACGCTCAAAGATGTATCGTCCTGCCAGAGCTCAAAATGTTCGGCATCCATGACATGTTCGACGCCATCGTTGTATCGAGCGATTATGGCTTCAGGAAGCCAGACGGGCGGCTTTTCTTGTCCTGCCTCAAAAAACTTGGGCTTTCTTCCGAAGAGGCGGTCTTCGTAGGAAACGATACGTTTAGAGATATCCAAGGAGCCAACTCCGTGGGAATGAGTTCGGTGTTGGTGATGACGGAATATGGCAATAAGGATCAGAACGTCGCCAAGCCCACATTCGTCGTGAATTCCGCGGCTGAACTTCCCGATGTCCTGATAGGCACAGGGAGCAGGGCATGAAAATCGAGGAAGGCAAGGTAAGTCGAGGGGGCGAATTGTATAACTATCTGAAAGACAGGGTCCTCCAAGCTCGACAAGAGGAGCTCTCTCCCAATTTGGATCGTTTGGACTTTCGCGTCTATCGGTTGCAGGCCTCTCATCATGTATTTAAGGTCGTCGAAAAGAAGAGCGGCATTGCGTTTTTGATAAAGTCCTATGCGGAAGACCAGGTGAACGACGAGATCAAGCGCAGGCGCTTTCAAAGGGAGCTCGAAAATGTGCATCTCCTTGAAAGGTTTGACATCGGCGGCGCTGGTCACTGCATTGCCGTTCCCTTCTTTGTGGATACAGAGCGCTTCCTGATCGCCTACCCGTTTTTTGAGGGTAAGGAGTTGAGCCATTACATAAAAAAGGCAGTCTTAAACGGTAAGGAAAAGACCCTCAAGCATAAACTCTCAGCCTTGGCAGATTTTTTGTACTCCCTCCACAAACACACTGACACTGAAGGCGTAGAGACTTCTCAAATTCTTCGGTCTTTTATGGGGAAGATTAAGAGAGCCGAGAGGGCAAACTTAATCGATGCGAATGCGGCGAGGCAAATGCGATGTCTCATCGAAAAATGGACCAAGCTTCCCCTTTTGAGGGATGGCCGAAAATGCCTTATCCATGGCGACGCTACGCCGTCTAACTTTCTATTCAAGAGAACCAGTGTGGCGGTTATAGACCTCGAAAATATCGCTTGGGGCGATCGTTCTTACGACTTGGGTATGGTAGCCGGCGAGCTAAAGCACCAGTGCATGATGCACTCTGGGAACAGGTTTGCTGCAGAGGGTTATATAGGCCACTTCTATTGGGAATACTCCCGCCGCTGCAGTGACCCCTGTAAGGCATTTAGGATACTTACCGCGAAAAATCCATTTTACATGGCCTATACAGAGTTCAGAATCGCCGGTAACGAGTGGCTCGCATGGGACCACAGGAAATGGCTCGCCTTTGAGGGCATGGAGTGCTTAAAGGCGCTCCATCGTGATAGGTGACCCTCATGAGGTTTTCTAAGGACTCCCTGGAGGACATAGCGCTTTTTGGCAGAGTGATCGCTACTGCTCTCCTGGTGGGCGGGTATATCTTCCTGGGGCTTTTCATCGGAAAGCACATCCATGATCGCGGTGGACCGCCATGGTTGCCCCAGGTCGGTGCTTCCGTCGGCGCCATATTTGGCCTCTGGCAAGGTTGGGTTTTTCTCAAGGATCTCATAAAGAAGTGGCGCTCAAAGTAACGCGCTTAGCTCTGAAACCGCATAGACACTGAACTAATGACCGATGTTTCACGTGAAACATTCCTTCCTTTGAGCTTGCTTTCTTTGCGGATGTGCTGGGAGGCGAAGGCAGTTTGAATAGTGAAAAACCGTCAAGGCCTACAGACTCTGAAGCAGCTCCAAAAAAGTCAGAGGAATCTGTAAAGAGGCGCCGCCGAAAGGGTCTTATAAAACCCGGGCTACCTCCAGGGACCCTTATCCATGTAGGGGAACGAAAAACAGAGAGACCGAAGATCACCGCATTGCGCTATAGCGAAGACGACTTATCGATAAAAGTGATGGATGGTGCTGCTGAATGCCGGGCCAGTATGGGTTCAAAAGGTGTTCTTTGGGTCAACGTAGACGGCCTTCACGATCTGCAATTGATACAGTCTTTCGGAGAGCAATTTGGGATTCACCCTTTAGTCTTGGAAGATATCTGCAACACCACGCAACGCCCAAAAGTAGAAGATTACGGCGAGTATTTGTATGTAGTCCTCAAGATGGTAGATTATGATGAAGCACGCCAGGCTATCGATATAGAGCAAGTAAGCCTGATCCTTATGGATAAGTGCGTGCTCACCTTTCAGGAAAAGCCGGGCGATGTCTTTGATCCGGTGCGAGAACGACTCAGACTCAGCAAAGGGCTAATTCGCAAGGCCGGCGCCGATTACTTGGCTTACGCGCTGTTGGACTCCGTCGTAGATAGATATTTTCTGCTGCTCGAAAAGATAAGCGACGAGATTGAGGCTCTCGAAGAAGAAATACTTGAGACCGCCGGAGGAAAGTCAATTCAGAAACTCAACGCCCTCAAGCGCGATATGATATTTTTGAGGAAAACCGCTTGGCCTCTTCGTGAAATACTCTCTGGTCTTGAGCGCGGCAAAAGTTCCCTGATCGCTTCCGATACGTCAATCTACCTGAGAGACCTATATGACCATGCAATCCAGATAATCGACTCCGTGGAGACCTTGCGGGACATTCTTTCGGGAATGCTCGACATTTATTTATCCAGCGTCAGTAATCGAATGAACGAAGTCATGAAGGTGCTAACTATCATTGCCACCGTTTTTATCCCCTTAACTTTTATCGCCGGTATCTACGGGATGAACTTCGCCTATATGCCAGAACTTGAAATTCCCTGGGCTTATCCGGTAGTTCTTGGCGTAATGGGCGGCATTGCCGGTGCCATGGTTTTATATTTCCGAAAGAAGAAATGGCTCTAACAAGGTGATAGCCATATAATTTTGATGGTTATGTGAACGATCTGACGGTATTTTTGTCGCTTGATCAACGGATGTTGGCAAACTTTGACGGCCAAAACTTTATTTTCATATGTAAAGCGGTGGTGGACAAAAACCTCTTGAACTTTGGTCGGCGTTCCGCTTTTTGATAGTTGCCCGATTTTTTAATGGCCACGTACTTAGAAATCGTATTATACTATTGAATTAAACTTGACAGCGGCAAAGGAAGCGATTTAAATTGTCGTTTGCAGATGTCCTTTTTATCTCAACTGGGATAACAAGCTCGCCATGTCAGTCTGTCCACGGTAGAAAGCGGACTTAGTAGCGTATTGGTCTGACGGTTGATGCTAAGGAAGCAAAAGGTATATTTGCGGCAGAGGAGGTCTTTTAGCAGATGCAAGAGTATAAGGATTCAAATTTGAGAAGCAGCGAGCTGGTAAACGGGATCGATCGCGCAGGACACCGAGCTCATCTTCGCGGCATAGGTCTTATCGACAAAGATATGAGCAGACCCTTCATCGGTATCGCTAACTCTTTTAACGAAATGCACCCCGGCCACATGCACTTGCGGCGATTGGCTGAAGCCGTAAAAGCAGGAGTGTTGCTGGGCGGCGGGATTCCATTCGAATTTAACACCATCGCTATCTGTGACGGGCTTGCGCAGGGACATGAAGGCATGTGTTATGTTCTGCCCAGCCGAGAAATAATAGCGGATTCAATAGAGGTAATGGCACAAGCTCAGCGCTTGGATGGGCTGGTATGCATAGGCGGTTGCGACAAGATAGTGCCCGGAATGCTCATGGCTATGGCGAGACTTCCGATTCCGACTATAATGCTGACAGGCGGCCCGATGTTGCCAGCCAAGTTTAAGGGTGAGGATAAAGCTATATACGAAGTCAGGGAAGCTTCTGGGCTCTGGAGTCGAGGTCTGTTGACCGACGAAGAGTTCAAAGAGTTCGAAGAATGCGTTATTCCGGGGCCTGGCTCTTGCGCGATGATGGGCACGGCCAATACTATGTCGGTCGTCGCGGAGGCGTTGGGGTTGGCGCTCCCCGGTTGCGCCACGATTCACGCGGTGGATTCCAAAAAAACGCGGACAGCGAAAGAGACTGGCATGAGGATTGTAGAGCTGGTTATGCAAAATGCCGGACCTGCTTCCAAGTTTCTAACGGTGGAGGCTTTCGAAAACGCCATCCGCGTGGCGATGAGCGTAGGTGGGTCCACCAATAGCCTCTTGCACATCCCTGCAATAGCGCGGGAAGTGGGGCTGCGAATAACGCCTGACGATTTCGAGAGGATCAGCAGACAGACGCCGTATCTGGCCAAAATCAAACCCTCTGGGAAACATACGCTGAAAGACCTGGATTCGGCAGGCGGGGTGCCTGCCGTGATGAAAGAGCTCTTAGAATTAGGTCTGCTCCACGCGGACGTGCGCGGCGTTTCCGGCATGAGCGTTTTAGAAATTGCCTCAAGGGCGCACAATCGCGACGCGCAGGTCATAAAAAGAGCCACAGAGCCATACGCTCCTTCTGGGAGCCTTGCCATATTGAAAGGGAGCCTTGCCCCTAATGGGGCTGTGGTCAAACAGACGGCCGTATCGGAGAAGATGCTGGTGTTTACCGGAAGAGCGAGGGTGTTCGAGTCTGAAGAGGCTTCTATCGAAGCAATGAGAAGCGGAGGTGTTAAGCCCGGCGATGTAGTGGTCATACGCTACGAGGGTCCCAAAGGGGGTCCCGGTATGAGAGAGATGCTGACGGCTACTACAACGTTGATGGGCATGGGTCTCGGAGAGTCCGTTGCCCTTGTAACCGACGGCAGATTCTCCGGTTCTACTCGTGGGCCTTGTGTCGGTCATGTTTCGCCGGAAGCGGCGGCGGGCGGACCGATTGCCTTCGTCAAAGACGGAGACGAGATCCTGATAGACATCCCGGCAAGGCGACTCGACCTCTTGATAGACGCGAAGGAGATAGCTAAAAGGAAGGCGGAGTGGCAACCTCCAGAGTTGAAGGTGCAGTCCGGGTATTTGGCAAGGTATTCTCGGAGCGTCTCTTCGGCCGATGAAGGTGCGGTGTTGAAATAGGCAAAAAGTCACAATAGGTGGAGCTTTGAGGCTGGCATGTTTTTATAAAGGTTGTCCGGTTTTTGCTCGTTTTTGAAACAATTGGGACCGAAAACGTTAAGGCCTGTTGAGAGGAACACCTAAATGTGCCGGCCTCAAAGCTTGCTTTGGACAAATCCGCGTGGAGGCTAAATCGGGGCTATAATGTTTCACGTGAAACATTACCGGTGGAGGTGGCTTAATGCACACTCTCTTTGCTCCGTGGCGGATGGCTTACATTTCGCAGGCCGATAAGATCGAGTGCATATTCTGCGCTTTCCCAAGAGAGGACAAAGACGAAGAGCGGTTGATCCTCGTCAGGGGAGAAGAATGCTTTGTCATGCTCAATGCCTTTCCTTACAACCCCGGGCATCTCATGATAGCGCCTTATCGCCATACTGGGAATTACGACGATTTGACCAATGACGAACTGTTAGAGATGAACCTCCTCGCCCAAAAATGCATAAAGGTCATAAGAAATGCCATGTCTCCTCAAGGCTTTAATTTGGGCGTAAATATGGGCAAGATTGCCGGCGCCGGCTTTGAGGGGCATGTGCATCTTCATTTGGTCCCGAGATGGAACGGGGATACGAATTTTATGCCTGTCGTGGGCGATGTGAAGGTATTGCCGGAGGCGCTCCATGAGACATACAGGGCGCTTCTGGAGTGCTGGCGGAAATATGAATGAAGGCCCTTTCTTTGAGCCAGCTCACGAAGTGGATGTCGAGGTCACGATAAAGAGATCGCGCTTCATTGCTGCCGTGCGCAAAGTTCATTCGGAGGGCGAAGCGAGGGAGCGCATATCAGAGATCTCACATGTCCGGCGCGACGCTACGCACAATTGTTGGGCTTTTCGTGCCGGGCAAGTTGAAACCTGCTCCGATGCCGGGGAGCCTTCGGGCACAGCTGGAAGGCCTATCTTGGGCGCGATAAAGCGCAGCGGTCTAACACACGTTGCGGTTATAGTTAGCCGTTATTTCGGCGGGATAAAGCTCGGAGTCCGCGGCCTTATAGAGGCGTACGGCGGATGTGCTGCCTTGGCTTTGGAACAGGCAGGCAAGGCATCGTGGGTGCCGACTGAAAGGGCTTGCATCCTGGTTCCATACGAACGGCGCAATGCGCTTTTGGCCGATCTAAAAACCTTTGGCGTTAAAGAGGAAGACATTTCCGCAGAGTATAGCGAAAGCGTTAAGCTTGTAGTGCCGGTCCCTATTAGCTTCGCAAATGAGGCAGAGGCCATGTTTGAAGCGTACAGGAGGCGCCTCTGGATAGAGGGATGGGAATGGCTGAAAGAACGAGGATAAAGTCCATAGCCGTATCGTTTTTGGCTTTATTCTTCCTACTGTTTAACATCTCTAACAAACGGGCTCTCCCAACAGCTCGTAGCGGGGAACGATCACATGTGGAACAAGGTGCTCATCGATGGAGAGTGATATCATGTTGATTGCACCTACGATGACCAATCGCATGAGGTTTCTTATAAATAATTTCTCAAAACAGATGCCGAGATGGAGTCCCTTGGACGCACCTGGTCTTCTTCGGACAAAGCTTCTGTCTCCTTTCGTTAGGTTGGTTAAATCCTCATGAAATCGCCTCGAGGCCTCATCTTAGCGGCTCTCTTTGCAGCCCTTACAGCAATAGGGGCGTATATACGCATCCCCTTCCCGGTTGTTCCTTTCACGCTCCAGGTCTTCTTCGTCTTGCTTTCTGGCGCGATCCTCGGCCCTCGGCGCGGGTGCGCTTCCCAACTGCTTTACCTTGCCATGGGATTATTGGGCCTCCCTGTATTTTCCGGCGGTGGGGGAGTGCAGTATGTGCTTCATCCCACATTCGGTTTTATATTGGGTTTCCCTGTAGCGTCATGGGTTGTGGGGACAATTTCAAGAATCGGGCGAGGTGAGAACTTCTGGCAATATTTGGCAGCGTCGTTAGCTGGCATTGCTGCGATCGATGCAATTGGTATCCTTGTCCTCTATCTAAATCTCAATTATCTGGCTGGAGTTCCGACATCCTTCTGGCGGGCAATGCAAGTCGGCCTTTTCCCCTTCCTGGCATTCGACGCGGCGAAGGGCGTAGCCGTGGCGATCGTGGCTTTGAAGGTCAAGGAGCATTATCTCTTCTCTTAATGAAGGCCGAAGGCAGATTAACTCCCGGATCTTAAACCTGGGCTCCCCTTGTTTGCCATCTGCCCCAGGGAATGTGAATGTGAATGTGAATGTGAGAGTGAGAGCAACATTCACATTCACCTTAAAGGAGAGGGGAGCTAAGAATTGCAAAAAAGCAAAGGCTCGCTTCTTAAAGTCAGTATTGATCAACGTATCTTCACGCAATTTACCTATCAGGTTTTATGCCCTATAGTCCTTAAATATAAAGATTTTTATTTTTGCATCAGGTATTGACATTAATTTTGCCAGGTGCTAATTTTAAATGCGCACAGAATGCAAAAATTTGCGATAAGGGGGAATCGGTATGAAGAAGAGACGCTTTTGGACTCTGTTGAGTGCTGTGGCTATTTTGGCGATGGTAGGGGTTTGCGGTGTAGCAAGTGCGGCGGAGTGGCCAACGAAACCTATCACAATCATTGTCCCTCACGCAGCGGGTGGAGGCACTGATCTTATAGCGCGGTTGGTCTTTTCCTACGCAGAAAAGATTTTGGGTCAAAAGGTTATCATAGTTAACAAGCCGGGCGCGGCTACGGAGATAGGCCTTACAGAGCTTGCGTTGTCCAAGCCCGACGGCTATACCTGGGGATTTGCTAATTCGCCGCAAACCCAGAGCCTTCCCATAGCGCGTAAGACCAAATTTACGATGGAGAGCTTTGAGCCGTGCTGCAACATAGTGTATGATCCCGGCATCATCGTAGTGCGGACCGACAGCCAGTTTAAGAGCATGGAAGAATTTATCGGGTATGCGAAAGAAAACCCCGGCGTTATTACGATCGGCAATACCGGGAGGGGTTCTGACGACGACATCGCCGTTCGGCTAATGGAGCGGGAGACTGGTGTGAAGGTGACCCAAGTGCCCTTCGATGGAGCTGCACCTTTAACGACAGCGCTACTCGGTGGCCATATAGCTGCAGGGGCTATCAACGTCACAGAGGCCGTGCCATACGTCAACGCCCAAAAGATGCGGGCTTTGGCCGTAATGGACGAAGAACGTTCGCACCTCCTACCCGATGTCCCGACCTTCAAAGAGCTCGGCTATAACGTAGTGTCAGGTTCTGCGCGCGGGATATCTGCGCCGGCGGGAACGCCAAAAGAGATCATCGATAAGATGGCCACAGTCGTGAAACAGGTTCTGGACGATCCCGACTTCCAGAAGAAGGCAGAAGAAGCGAGCCAGCTCATCAAATATATGGGCCCCACAGAGTATAAAGAGTTCATGATGCAGATTTACAATGACTTAGAGGAAATGTATAAGCAGAGTCCTTGGTAAGTGAAAGGTATTTCATGGAGGTCGGCGCAACTTCGGGCGCCGACCTTTCTGTTTCGGCGAGGAGGTGAAGCGGTTGTCTTGGCGCACTCTTGGTCGCATGGCTGTGGTAGTAATGGCGGTCCTCCTTTTCTGTTCATCTCTAAGTGTGGCGGAAGAGAGTTGGCCGTCCAAGCCTATAAATATGATCATAGGTTGGTCTGCAGGGGGAGGTTCGGATATCACAGCACGCTTGTTATTCCCTTATGTGGAGAGGATTCTGGGTGCGAAGGTGATCATTGTAAACAAGCCTGGTGCCGGCGGGGAGATAAGTTTCGTGGAACTGGCGCATTCTAAGCCCGACGGCTATACCTGGGCTTGGACAAACACACCTAACGTGGTTTCGTTTCCGGTCATGCGAAAGACAAATTATTCACTGGAGGACTTCGAGCCGTGCTGCAACGTCATCTATGACCCAGGAGTTATAGTGGTTCGGGCCGACAGTCCCTTTAAAAGTATGGAAGAAATGCTCGATTACGCCCGCAAAAACCCAAGGAAAGTAACTGTATCCAATTCCGGCCTGGGGGGTGACGACTACATAGCAGTCAGACTGTTGGAAGAGGCTGCTGACATCAAAGTATCCCAGGTTGCCTTTGAGGGAGCCGGTGCAAATGTGCCAGCGATCCTCGGAGGGCACGTGGACGCCGGAGCAGTCAACGTAAGTGAGGTTAAACCTTATGTCGAAGGCGGCAAGATGCGGGCTTTGGCCGTAATGGACGAAGAACGTTCGCACCTCCTACCCGATGTCCCGACCTTCAAAGAGCTCGGCTACGATGTAGTATCGGGCTCTGCGCGCGGTTTTTCGGCGCCTAAGGGAACGCCGATGGTCATAATAGAAAAGATGAGCCTTGCCGTTAAAGAAACGCTGGACGATCCCGACTTCAAGAAAAAAGCAGAAGAGGCGTATCAACTCATCAAATATATGGGCCCCGCAGAATATAAGCGCTACCTATACGAGCTACAAGATACCTTGAAGAGACTCTACGAAAAGAGCCCCTGGTGAATTTACAGCTATAACTCTTCATATGTTTAGTCAAGGCGAGGAGGAAGGCTTAAATGAAAGAAAATCACCTCAAGCGATTGCTCAGGGAGAAGAAACCGTGCATAGGCGCGTGGCTTTCTATACCCAGCCCTTTTTCGGCTGAGCGCGTGGCCGGTTTAGGCTTCGACTGGCTCGTGGTGGATATGGAGCACAATCCCATCTCTATCGAAACCGCTGCGGCCATGTTTATGGCGATAAACACATCGAATTACACGGCACCCATGGCGAGGATACCATGGAACAACGGCGAGCATATAAAGCGCGTGCTGGATGCGGGAGCTTGGGGTATCGTCGTGCCCATGGTGAATTCCAGGGCCGAAGCCGAAGAAGCGGTGGCTGCGGCTATGTATCCGCCTAAGGGATATAGGAGCAACGGCGGCGGCAGGTACGAGGTGAGCTTTGACGCCAGTAGGGCAGAGTACACGAGCAAGGCCAACGATGAGATCGTAATCGTCGTGCAGATCGAGCACATACAGGCTGTAGAGCGCGCAGAAGAGATATTGAGCGTGCCTGGTGTGGATGTGGGCTTCATAGGCCCCAACGATCTAATGTCGTCCATGGGCATGATAGGGAAAACGGACATAAACGACCCTAAAGTCGTCGAGGCCATTGATCACGTCTTGAAGTCAGCCGAAAAGTGCGGCGTCGCCGCAGGAATATCCCTTCAGAACGCCCAGGAGGTAAACGCCCGCCTCGGGCAAGGCTTCAGGTTCCTGCAGCTTTCGTCTGACATGAACATGATGATGGCTGCCCTTAAGGGCGAGCTTTCGCGGGTAGTAAAGATGAAAAATAGATATCGGGGGTGAAGCCTTTGAAAAGGGTCGACAAAATCGTCTCACTCGTAATGCTGCTCTTCTGCATATGGGGTTACGTCCATTCCAACAGCTTCACCGAGGATGCGCGCGTGTTCCCACAAGCCCTTATGATCATCTGGGGTGTCCTCTCAGCAAGTCTTTTCCTTTCCACGTTTAGGGGGAAAGAGGAGAGAGAAAAAACCCTTGTGGATGGCGAAGTGAGCTACGGTAGGATGTTCGCTGCCGCTGTTTTGTGCGTCATTTATATCTGGTCAATCGACCTCCTCGGCTTTTTCGTGGCGACACCGTTGTTTTTCGCCCTCACCATGGTAGCCTTGGGGCAAAGTTCGCTTAAAATGATCGCCTTGGCTACAGCTATCGTGACGGTAGCTTCTTTCGTAATCTTTAGGTTAATACTCTATGTGCCATTTCCCGAGGGTGCGCTATTTTCTTGAAAAAGTGGAGGGATAGACGATGGGCATATTTTCTCACATATTAGATGTGATACCGATTTTATTCCAGTGGCATAACATCCTCGCCATGATCGTTGGCACCGCTGCGGGAATTGCCATCGGCGCGCTTCCCGGCCTCTCTGCGGCCATGGGCGTGGCGCTCTTGGTGCCGTATACGTTTGTTATGCCACCAGAGACGGGACTCGTGATGCTTGCCGGCATATATAACGGTGCAATCTACGGTGGTTCCATATCGGCGATATTGCTGCGCGTCCCCGGCACACCTGCTGCTATAGCCACAACCTTGGATGGCTATCCGCTCACCTGCAAAGGTCGAGCTGATGAGGCGCTGCAGCTCGCTGTCAGCTCGTCGTTCATAGGTGGAGTTTTCAGTGCCTTCGCCCTCTTGCTTTTGGCTCCACCGCTCGCAGAGGTAGCTCTTAGATTCGGCCCGCCGGAGTATTTCTGGCTTGCCGTATTGGGGCTGACGATCGTGGCTTCTCTTTCCAGCGGTTCCACGATGAAGGGTTTTATAACCGCGTGTTTTGGCCTTTTCTTGGGAGTAGTGGGGTTGGATCCTATAACGGCGCGAGAGCGCTTCACCTTTGGCCAGGTGGGGTTATTGGGAGGGATCGATGTAGTCTCGGCGCTCATAGGGCTCTATTCCATACCCCAGGTGCTGCGCCTCGCCAGAACAAAAGAAAAGATCGGAGAGCTCGCCGAAGGTGCCTTGGCAAAGGTTAAGCGGCGGATGTTCGAGGACATAGGTAAGTATTGGAGGACGGTTGCCCGCTCCTCGTTCCTCGGGGTGATAATAGGCATGATCCCGGCAGCTGGGGCGAACATAGCTTCGATCGTCGGCTATAACGAAGCCAAACGCGCGTCGAGGCATCCCGAGCTCTTCAGCACCGGTTATGGCGAGGGTGTTGTGGCGTCCGAGGCAGCCAACAACGCCGTAACCGGCGGATCCCTGGTGCCCCTGCTCACGCTCGGCATACCGGGGAACGCCGTGGCCGCCGTTATAGTGGGCGGTCTGTTGATCCATGGCCTCGTCGTGGGGCCCGAGCTCTTCACCAAGAGCGCCGATGTGGTCTACACGTTCATGCTTGGGATGTTGTTTACAAACGTGATCATGCTCTTTATGGGCTTTTACGGAGCCAGGCGGGTCTTTCTCAACGTCACGAAGATTCCCAACAGCATATTGGCGCCAGCCATAGTGGTGCTCTGCGTAATAGGGTCGTATTCTCTCAGGAACAATATGTTCGACGTCTGGGTTATGTTGATCCTCGGGTTCATCGGCTACGTCTTGGAAGAAAACGGGTATCCTCTCGCCCCGGCGGTGCTCGCCGTTATATTGGGTCCAATGGCTGAGGCGAACTTGCGCAGGTCTATAATGATGGGACGAGGTAGTATAGTGCCAATCTTTACGCGTCCTATCTGCATCGTCATAATAGCCCTCTGTGTCCTTTCGCTCCTGACCCCCTACCTGCAGGCGAGGAAGAAAAAGAGGAGTGGCAATGCGCAAACTTCCTAACTTATCCCTTACGGCAACCCTTTAAAGACATTGCGCCGAAACAGTGGAAAGGACGACGCTTCCGACCACGGCTTTTACCGTAATGGGACGGCTTTGGCGGAAGCGTTGACTATTTTAATAAAAAGGGATGGTGGGCGTTTATGGCTTCAGAGACTCTATATTCAGCTTCTTTTAGGGGGTTGAAGGCACTTGTGCGGAATATATTTATAGGTGCCGGGCTTCCATCGAATGACGCCGAGCTGGTGGCTGATGCCCTCGCTACAGCCGACCTTCGAGGGACAAACTCTCACGGCATGATAAGGCTTCCTTTTTACGTGAAGCGGCTGCTCGACGGGGGCACGAAGGCCAGACCCGATATAAAAGTGCTGGCGGAAGGCCCATCCTATGCCCTTGTGGATGGCGATGACGGCATGGGGCAGGTAGTGGCGGCCTATTCCATGCGTATGGCCATAGGGAAGGCTAAAATCTCAGGGACGAGCTTTGTAACCGCCAGAAACAGCAGCCATTTCGGTGCCGCTGCCTATTACTCTATGATGGCGCTGGACGAATGTATGATAGGCGTCGCCGCCACAAACGGCCCACCTGTCATGGCGCCGTGGGGAGGCCGAGAGGCGAGGATCGGCAACAACCCCCTCTCCGTCGCCGTGCCGAGCGGGCGCCATGGACCGATCGTTTTAGATATGGCCATGAGCGTCGTCGCCGGTGGAAAGGTGAGGCTTGCCGCTAAAAAAGGGGAGAAAATCCCCTTGGGATGGGTGGTGAACAGGGAAGGCAAAGCCACGGAAGACCCTAACGACTTGCCCTCCGGCGGTGCGCTCCTACCCTTGGGATACAAGGGTTTTGGCCTCGCCGTGGCGCTTGAAATCCTCTGCGGGGCTCTTTCGGGGGCGCGCGTGCTCGATGAGATTCCCGAGTGGTTTAAAGCCACCGGTGATGAGGTCGGTAACGGCCATATGTTTGCTGCCATAGATATATCGCGCTTTTGTGAGGTGGGATCCTTCAAGTCGAGAGTTGATCATATCGTTGAGGCCTTAAAAGATACGCCTTTGATGGAAGGCTTCGAGGAGATTCTCGTGCCGGGTGAACCGGAAGCGCGCATGGCGGACATACAGTCCAAAAGTGGCATAGCACTACCTGGGCCTGTCGTGAGAGACTTGATTTCCACGGCCGAAAGTTTGGGTGTAGCTGTGCCCGAGGGGTTATTTTGTCAAAAAAGAGTATAGATCAATTGACTTTACTTGACCTAAAATCCCGATCCTCCGGTTGAGTTGCCCTTTTATCCACACAGTTCAGTTTTTTGTTTCTTCCAACCCGAGCTTTAACGATATTAAGGAGTTAACAACATAAGGGGATAAGGATTCGACTGATCCCTATCCCCTTATGTCCATTGCGGCCCGATTGCGATACTGCTTATGCGAAAGGCTTGTTGTCTTTATCTATGTGAGCTGTATGGCGAACGTTCTCAAAGTTTATTTCTGAAATAGTTCCGAGTCGAAATATTTTTGGTAATGGAAGAGCGCCGGAAAACCCCCCGTGTGGATAAAGAGAACTTTCTCACCCTTGCGGCAGAAGCCTTTTTGGATGAGATCGAGCATCCCCGCGAAGGCCTTTCCTGTGTAGACGGGGTCGAGCAGAATGGATTCCGTCCTGGCAAGGAGAGCTACCGTCTTAGTCATCGCCTCTGTAGGCAGGGAATACCCTTCGCCTACGTATTCGTCGAAACACTGGATCAAGTCTTCGGGAAGAGACTCTTCGATGCCTAAATATCGCGCTGTTTCTGTGGCCAAGCTGTGCACCAAGGGGACCTGTTGCGAATTCGGACGACTGATGTTGATTCCCGTAAGAGGAATCCCCGACCGATTGCCCCACAATCCCACGGCAAGACCCGCGTGGGTGCCGCCGCTTCCGCTGGTGACAAATATTCGGTCAAAGGAGACCCCTTTTTCAAAAGACTGGGCAAGGATTTCTTCCGCACACGCCACATAGCCGATGGCGCCTAAGGGATTGGAGGCACCACCAGGTATAATATATGGCTTTTTACCCGCGCGGCGGAGTTCATCAGCGGTCTTTTCCATTTCGGCGATCATATCGGACTTTGCCGGAACCACCCGAATAGAGTCCGCTCCCATCAGGTGGTATAGAAAGTTATTGCCCGAGGCGGTGGGAGAATAACTTCCGGGGACGCGCTCCTCGATGACGAGATGGCACTCGAGGCCTTCTTTTCTGGCCGCGGCTAAAGTGATCCTACAATGGTTGGACTGCACCGCCCCGCAAGTGATCACCGAATCGGCCCCTTTTGCGAGGGCGTCGGCCATCACAAACTCGAGCTTGCGGGTCTTGTTTCCACCGGGGAAAAGCCCCAAAAGGTCATCCCTCTTTATCCATATTTCGGGGCCATTTACGAGGGCGGAAAGCCGTCCGAGTTGCTCCATGGGAGTCCATCCCTCCGTGTACCTGCGGCGCGGAAAACGAGAGAGGTTCATCTGTTTTTTACCTCCTATCCATTGTGTTATCTTTACCGGTATTACTTTTTAGACATAACCGGCACGGTTAGGCTTCCGACGGGCATTAAAATATAGCTCGGATTGCCGTGTTTTGTCTCGACATAGTTAATTGCTTCTTGCACAGTCGCCATTTTCCTCATAAAAAGCCGCTTGGTGAGCTCATCGCTCAGAGAGGATATCAAAATGATTTCCTTTTCTTTAGCCACTTTGCATATCCCGTAAGCTTTGTGTCCGCCGAGCACAAATTTTTTATGAATGCGTCTAATAACATCGTCTGGGCTTACGGCTTCGTTCATCCACTCTTCGAAGGTGCGCTCTCCCAAGCCTTCCCTGCATTCTGCAATGAGGATGATGGTGCCTCCGGGCTTGGTTGCTTTATCGGCGTGGTCGAGGGCTTTTTGAGCTTGGTAGACGTTTATATCTCTTGGGAAACCGCCAGCGCTGACCACGGCGACATCTGCTTTCTGAGCTATCGGCACTTCGTACATGTTAGACGAAACGGCAACCCCTTGGTACCACGCCTCTTCCAGATCTCCGGCCACGACGCTTACGATCTCCTTTTTGCTGTTGGTGACCACGTTCAATATGAAATCGACACCTACCCTCTTCGCGGCCTCGATCATTTCGAGGCTTACCGGGTTTTGCTCTATCGGAGGCAGGTCATCCATCAGGTAGAGCATCCTCGAGTGGTTTTTCTCTATACATTCTCTGCTCGCTATACCCGGCAGAATGCTCTTTCTGCCGCCAGAAAAACCGGCGAAGTAGTGGGGCATTATGACGCCTAAGGTTATGAGAAAATCCGTTTGAACGGCTAATTTATTTATGGAGAGTTCAAACCCTGTGGAGAGCTTGCCGATGTATGTCAAAGAATCTCCGTCATCTGCCGAGTGCGAGGCGAAGCGAAACCTTTTAACCAGTTCCTTCCCATAGACTTCTTCGTTTTGCTCTTCTGTGTGTGGATCGTGGATTCCCGTTGCCGTTAAAAATGTTATCTCGTCATCTTTTATTCCAGCGGCCTCGAGCTCGCCGAGCAGTGGGGGAAAGAGGTATTCGTAGGGTGTCGGGCGCGTTATGTCATTGACCACTATTACGACATCCTTTGGCTTTTTCTCTGAGATCAGGTCCGCCAAAGGGGCCGTCCCGATTGGGTTTTGCAAAAGCTTCCGAACGCCTTCGAGGGGCTCCTTTAAGCCGGGCTTTTCGTTCGGCTCGAGTATTTGCAAGACCCTCGCCCTATCGACCTCGAACTGAACCTCCCCTCGTCCGTATTTCATCTTCATAAGCATTCCCATCACCCCGATCGAAAAATCTCTTGCGCGAAAAGCAAGACGCTATAGTGAATAACATAGCACAAGCTCGACCTTTGGGCTATCGCCATATCTGGCGCGCGGGTTTGCGCAGAGCCTTTGGTCCGTCCGCCTCGGCGATAGCGGCATCGTGAAAAAACGAATGGCGAAATGGGCGGAGGACGAACGCAATCTTGCAAGCTCATGGGGGGAATGGCCGTTGAAAACGCATCCGAGGAGCCGGCACAAAAAATAAAAATTGCCCCTTCGGCATGCTTGCAAAGGCGGAGGGGTAGTGGTATATTTACGCTGCTTTTAAGAGTGTTTTCGAAGTGGGCCGGTAGCTCAGGTGGTTAGAGCACACGCCTGATAAGCGTGAGGGCGGTGGTTCAAGTCCACCCCGGCCCACCATCGTTATATAGAGGTTTGGGGATGTAGCTCAGCTGGGAGAGCGCCTGCCTTGCACGCAGGAGGTCGGCGGTTCGAATCCGCTCATCTCCACCAAACGATAGGTTGCGCTGCCCAACAAGCCTTGTAGGCTTGGGCAGCTTTTTTTGTGCTTCGGTCTTGGATGGAGCGTCTGGGGGACTTTATAAATAATAACGGGTGCTTACAGATGCTCTATAATTGCCTTTTGAGGAAGCTTGAGAATTTTCAAGCGGGGGTTAGTGCGCCTGCACGTCAAAGGAGGATAAGGCCTTATGCATGCGATAGAGAAGATCTTGGCCAAGGCTTCAGGCAAGAGTGAGGTCAGGAGTGGCGAAATTGTCGAGGCTCGCGTAGATGTGGCTGAGGTGAACGACCTATATCTTCAGGTCATAAAGTCCTTTTACGAGATGGGCGGCGAAAGGGTGGCCAATCCGGATAAAGTTACTTTCGTCTTCGACCATTACTCTCCTTCGCCTACCATAAAGGCTGCGGATAATCAAAGGCAGATGAGGGAGTTTTGCGAAAAGATGGGCATAAGCAGGCTCTTCGACGTCGGCGAGGGTGTGTGCCATCAGGTGCTGGCAGAGAGCGGCCTCGTCGGCCCTGGTAAAATCGTAATCGAAACGGACTCTCACTCTACGACGCTCGGGGCCTTAGGGGCCTTTGCGAGCGGCGTCGGCGCGACTGACCTTGCGATCATCCTACTCACCGGGCAGCTCTGGTTTAAGGTACCGCCGGTTATCAGAATTGAAGTGGATGGAGCCATACCCTATGGCGTTATGGCGAAGGATGTCATCCTTTACATATTGGGAAAGCTTAAACAAGACGCAGCCATATATAAAGCTGTGGAGTATAGCGGCTCTGCGATATCCTCCATGTCTATGGACGAGCGTTTCGTTTTGTGCAACATGTCTGTCGAAATGGGTGCGAAGACGGCCTATATTCAGCCCGATGACATCACCTTCAATTTTTTGGAAGAAAAAGGCGCGAAGAGGGACGACTTCGAAGTCTTCGTCACAGACGGCGATTTCTGTTATCAGGAAAGCTATGCTTTTGATGTGTCCGGTTTGTCTCCTCAGGTGGCCCTACCGGGAAGCGTCGATGACGTGGCTAACATAGAAGATGCGCAGCCTGTTCCCGTGACACAGGTCTTCATCGGGACCTGCACGGGTGGCAGGCTAAACGATATAAAGACAGCAGCGAATATTCTGAGAGGGCGGCATGTGGCCAAAGGGGTGCGCTGCCTGATCGTGCCGGCTTCCAGAACGATCTTCCGTGATGCTTTGGCTGAAGGGTATGTAAAAGATCTCGTAGAGGCGGGGGCGGTTTTTGTGACGCCCGGTTGTGGGCCTTGTCTCGGCGCTCACGAAGGGGTGCTAACGGCAGGGGACGTATGCGTCTCGACGTCCAGCCGCAACTTCCCTGGCCGCATGGGTAGCACGGAGGCTTCTATTTTTGTCGCCTCTCCGGCGACGGCGGCCGCGTCGGCGCTCGCTGGCCACCTCGCTGATCCTCGGAATTTTATCGGTTAGGGGGTGCCTGGGATAATGAAAGAAGTCGAGCTTATCCAAGGAAGAGTTTTCGTCTTCGGCGACAATATCGACACGGATCAAATATATCCTGGTCGCTATCTTGAGCTGACCGAGCCCGAAGAAGTGGCGCTTCATGCAATGGAGGGCGCCGACCCCGATTTTCCTTCTAAAGTGCGGCCAGGCGATATCATCGTTGCCGGCAAAAATTTCGGCTGTGGCTCAAGCAGAGAACATGCCGTAATAACGCTAATTGCGTCCGGGGTTAGGGCGGTTGTAGCCAAGTCTTTCGCTAGAATCTTTTACCGCAACGCCATAAACCGTGGGCTTCCGGTTGTTGAAATACCCGACTTGGAGCCCAACTCTATCAGCCAGGGTTCGATCGCCACCTTGGACTTTAAAAACGGCATATTCAGCTCTTCAGAGGGGAAAACCTATAACTTCGTCCCCTTCCCCGATAACATAATGGCGATAATAGAAGCCGGTGGCATTATGCCATTTTATAAGGCAAAGGCGACAAGTCGAACACCTAAAAAGCCATAATAAATTCGGCTTATGCCTTTTTTTAACGCGTGAGGCAACGCCGGCTTAAAAGCCTTGTTTCTTATTACTCAAGGCGCTGTATGGTCAAAATAGCGTCCTCCCTTGGTGCAGACCACGCTTAGGTTTGTGCCTGTTGCTACAACGAGGCGTTACCGCGCGTTCAGCCAAATGACAGCTACGCCCGGTATTTGCGCAGCATATAAAACAAAATGTTGAAATAAGCCTTTGGGATAAAAACTTGTTTTACAGGAAGCATGGGACGTAACCACCTAACGATGCCGGCTACATGAATTACTTTGACCTTAGTTAGTAGCTCACAAGACGAATATCCCTATTCGCTTGCCCGTCAGGTCTAAGGGGTATATAATAATTACGCAAATTGCGTAACGCTTTTTGCGTAATTATTACGAGCATAATAAGGGGCGCTGCGCAAGGCCATGGAAAATCCGTTCGTATGCGGAAAAGTTGTTCGCGGTAAGTGTTTCGCCGACAGGAAAGCGGAGATTGAAGAGCTCACCTCCGACATTGCGTCGAGCCAGAGCGTAATTCTGTTTTCCCCCAGGCGCTACGGGAAGACCTCTTTGATCCTCGAGGTCTTAGACCGCGTTAGGGCTCAAGGAGTGCTTACCCTTTACTTAGACCTCTTCAAAGTGACTTCGCAAGAAACGTTTATCACCGCCTACGCTAAAGAGATCGCAGGCCTTCACGGCGGCGGGATCCGAACTGTGCTTAAAAAGGTCAGGGACCTGCTTCCCAGACTGATCCCCAAGGTTGTGGTGAAGGGGCAAAAGGCTGATATAGAGTTTGAGTTTGACCGCCCCGCAGATAAAACCCCTCTGCTTGACGACCTGTTTGAGGCCGTAGCGACCGTGAGCTCGCAACAGGGTAAAAGGGCTGCGGTAGTTTTTGACGAGTTTCAGGAGATAGCGGGTTGGGACGTGGGAGGTGAAGTTGAACGCCAGATGAGAACCCACTTCCAGCTGCACGGAAACGTCTCTTATATTTTCATGGGAAGCAAACGCCACCTCATGCAGGATATCTTCCGGAACAAAAACCGCCCGTTCTACCGATTCGGTAAACACTTTCCGCTGGGGAAAATCCCCGAAGACGAGTTTGCCGATTTCATCCGAAAGCGCTTTGAAGAGACGGGCTTTCAAATAGATTCAGAGGCTATAAATGAGATTTTGCGAACCACCGAAGATCACCCTTACTACACTCAGCTTTTATGTCACATTCTCTGGGACCGCAGGCGTGAAAAAAATGTCGTCGTAAAAGAAGACATCCCAGAGGCGGTTTCGGAGGTATTTTTAAGGGAGGCGCACGCCTTCTGCGATCTGTGGGACATGCTGCCGCGCAAGGCCCGCCAGCTTTTGGTCGCCCTAGCCAAGGAAGAAGGCCCCCAGGGGCAGATTTTTTCCAATGACTTCTTGCGAAAGCACAACCTGGGGCCGGCGTCGAGCATTCAGCGAGCCGTTGCCGGCCTTTTAAAGGAAGAAGTCTTAGAGAAGGTGGACGATAAGTATCAATATACCGACATCTTCTTCAAGCGCTGGCTCAAAAAGACTTTTGTGTGAACCCACGTTGCGGATCGCTCTAAAAAGCTCACATCCGTAAAAGATAGGCGAAAGGGGTCGCCTCTTTTTGGAGAAAAAAGAGGAGGACCAATTGTTGGAGGTGGAAGTATGAGGTTTACTGCTGCCAGAGTTGCTCGAGCCTGTTGAGTCAGCCGCGGAGGAAGGCGCCCATGGTGGGCTTGGTGTTGGCGAGGGAAAGGTAGTAAAGCGCACGCCGTCACAGGACGACGGCGCAAAGAACGCGCGCGTTACGCATGCTGCGTAACGCATTAAGCATAATAGAGTCAGTATTGTAGATTTTCTATGACGTACGGAATAGAACGATAGATGCTCGGATACAGGCTCATCCCGTTTTTCCAACTTTTTGAGGACGGCCTTGGCCATGACGTGAGACAGGATCACGAAGATAACGACTTCAAGCTCAAGCTTTTGGTACCCCAAAAACTTCTTGCCCGTGAGGCATACAGACACATGCTGCCTGAGCCGGCCTGCCGCTACCAGGTATTGGTGCAGGCCATAGAGATACGAAAAAAGGACTATCCTTGTGCGCAAAGCAACCGTGAACCACCTTGGGATTGAAAGCACGCTTGTGTAAAGGCATTAAGATAACATACTAAAAAATATGAATAAGATGCGAAGCGGCGGCGCACATAAAAAGCCGCCACCGCTGCTTTTTAGATGCTGACGTAGTCTCCTACGCTCCGACCCTCTCTGTAGCTGCTGCTTTGAGGCTTGACACGAAGGTCTTGGCTGACTTTATCGCCGCCTCACGACTTGGCGATTTGGCTATCAAGCTCACCAGTGCGCTTCCCACGACGATGCCGTCGGCATAGTGCAGGATGGCCTTCACCTTTTTTGGGCTGTCTATGCCAAATCCTAAGGCCAAGGGAGCCTGGCTGTAGTGTCTAACCCTTTTTAGATATTCTTCCACGCCGCTTTTGGGTCCTCTCGCGTCTCCCGTTATTCCCAAAAGCGAAACGCAATATAAGAAGCCGCAGGCCCTGCGCCCTATTTCCTCTAAGCGCTCTTCTGGCGTGTTGGGCGTTACCATGTATATGGGAGATATTCCCTCGAGCATCGCGGATTCGTAAAAATCTTCGCCCTCGTCGAAGGGCAGATCTGGAACGAGCACACCGGATGTGCCGCTCTCTCTTGCTGCTTCGAGGAATCGCTTTATTCCATACTGTAGGATGGGGTTGTAGTATCCCATCAGGACCAATGGCACCCCGATCCTTCCCTTTAGCCTTGCGAGCATTCCAAAGATCTTCTCAGTGGTGGTGCCACTTTTGAGTGCCCTTTGGCCGGCAGCCTGAATGACGGGTCCATCGGCCAAGGGATCCGAAAAGGGGAGGCCCACCTCGATTATGTCGGCTCCGGCCTCTTCGAGGGCCGGAATGAGCGACTCGGTGAAGTCGAGGTCCGGATCGCCGGCCATTATGTACGGAATCAAAGCCTTGCCGCTTTTGAACGCCTGCTCTAATTTCATTGTCCTTCCCCCTCGGGCAAAAGTTTGCGCACCGTATCCATGTCTTTGTCTCCCCTCCCAGAGAGATTCACCACTATCAGCTCTTCTTGTGACATCTGCGAGGCTATCCTTGTTACGCATGCTATGGCATGAGCGCTTTCTAAGGCAGGTATTATTCCCTCAAGGCGACATAAAAGCTCAAAAGCTTCCAAGGCTTCACCGTCAGTAACCGAGGTGTATTCTGCTCGCCCGGAGTCCTTTAAGAAGCTGTGTTCTGGTCCTACGCCCGGATAGTCGAGCCCAGCTGAAATGGAAAAAGCTATCTTGATTTGGCCGTCCTCGTCTTGAAGCAAATAAGACTTGCTGCCGTGGAGGACGCCAATTCGCCCGTCAGCGAGAGCTGCTGCGTGCTTTCCGGTTTCTATGCCGCTTCCTGCAGCCTCAACGCCCACCATTCGCACATCCCTATCCTCGATGAAGGGGTAAAATAGGCCCATGGAATTGCTTCCGCCCCCCACGCAAGCAACGAGGAGGTTGGGAAGCCTCCCCTCTTTCTTTAAAATCTGTTCCTTGGTCTCGTCTCCTATCACCCTTTGAAAGTCTCTGACTATCGTGGGATATGGATGCGGTCCTACGGTGGAACCTATTACGTAATGTGTGTTCTCTACGTTTGTGACCCAGTCACGGATCGCCTCGTTTGTGGCGTCTTTGAGCGTCTGACTTCCGGATGTGACGGGGACGACTCGGGCGCCTAAGATGCGCATCCTGTAAACGTTCAAAGCCTGGCGCTCCATGTCCTCTGCGCCCATGTAGATAGAGCACTCGAGCCCGAACTTTGCCGCCGCGGTCGCCGTGGCCACGCCGTGCTGCCCCGCACCCGTCTCAGCTATGATCCGCGTCTTTTTCATCTTCCTGGCCAACAGTATTTGTCCCAAGGCGTTGTTTATCTTGTGGGCGCCGGTGTGGTTTAAGTCTTCTCTCTTGAGGTATATTTTTGCCCCTCCCAGGTGCTCGGTGAGCCTTTCGGCGAAGTATAAAGGCGTGGGCCTCCCGGCGTAGTCGGACAGAAGTTGGCCTAACTCCGCCTTGAACTCCGGGTCTTCCTTCGAAGCGTTGTATACGGCCTCGAGTTCCTCGAGGGCTGGCATGAGCGTTTCGGGCACATATCTGCCTCCGAAATTTCCGAAATACCCCTTTCTCTTTTCTTCTACGGTGATCTTCATAAGAACTCCTCCTTCGTGAGGTCGTAGGTTCTAACCTTTTCAACTGCTGACGCTAAAGCCTTCCTGTCTTTGACGCCTAAAGAGCTCTCCACGCGGCTGTTGAAGTCCACGGCCGCTGGAGACAGCTCCTTCATGGCCTCGGTTATGTTTTCGGGCCCAAGGCCTCCGGCCAAGATAAAAGGTCTCTCAAAACCCTTCAGGAAAGACCAGTCGAAGGGCCTTCCGCTTCCGCCCCTCTTCGAGTCGAAGAGGATCCAGCAAGATGCCTCCTCGTATAGCGCTGCGCGGGCTGTGTCTTCTTTCGACTCGACGCCGAGCGCCTTTATGGCCTTTAGAGGCGATGACGCCACCACCTCCGGCGATTCGTCGCCGTGAAACTGGATGCAGCTAAAAAAGCCGCTCTCTGCGATGGCTTTGAGCTCCTCCTCTTTGGGATCCGCCACAACAGCCACGGTCATCACAAAAGGGGGGATATCGCGTGCGAGCTCTCGAATTTGGTCCAGCGTCACGCGCCGCTTGCTCTCGGCCAAAATGAAGCCCAAGGCATCGGCTCCGACTTCTATCGCCATCTCCACGTCTTGCCTCCTCGTCAGACCGCACACCTTTATCTGCGTCACTTGTGGTCACCTTCCGAGGAGTTCGCGCACCTTCGCGGCCGGGTCTTCATCCCGAACGAGGACCTCTCCCACGAGCACGGCGTCCGCTCCGGCCTCTTTCATGAGGAGCACGTCATCCCTGCTCTTTATGCCACTCTCTGCTATGATGCATCTCTTTGTATCTGGCTCCAATGCGCGCAGTTTCCGGATGAGGCGTGGCGCTACGGAGAGGTCGACGGAGAAATCGCGCAGATTCCTGTTGTTTATGCCAATTATGGGTGCAGATGTTCTCAGTGCACGGCGTAACTCTTCTTCGGTGTGCACCTCCACTACCGCTTCCATGCCCAACGATGCAGCGCATTCTGCAAATTCGGCGAGCCTTTCGTCGTCGAGTATTGCGGCTATTAAAAGAATGGCATTCGCGCCGAGGAGCGCGCTTTCGTATATCTGGATGGGGTCTACGACGAAGTCCTTACGCAGGATCGGAAGCTCGGTGACGGCGCGCACGTCCCTTACATCGTCGCTCTTTCCGCCGAAATAGGCCTCCTCCGTCACCACGGATATCGCGGAGGCTCCCCCCGTCTCATAAGCTGCAACCTGCTTTCCGATGTCCAGATCTTGTCTTATGGCACCGCGGCTCGGAGAGGATCTTTTGACCTCAGCGATAAGGGCGATGCCGTCGTTTTCGGAGAGCTGCCGGCTTAAAGAGACGCGCCTCCGTCTCACGGCGGCTACCCTTTTTTTCTTTCCGGCCACTATTTTCTCTAACATTGGACCACCTCTACGAGAGAATGCGCGAAGGCCTTTACTTTTAGCAATTTGTCCATGGCCTTCCCGCTGTTTATGAGGTCTTCCGCAAGATGTGCTCCTTCTTTAAATGTTTTTGCCATATCTGTGGCCACGAAGGCGGCAGCCGCATTGAAAATGACCACGTCTCTTTTCGGGCCCCTCTCCCCGCTTAAGACGGCCGCGAGGATCCTCGCATTGTCTTGTGGCGAATAGCCTGCCACATCCTCGAGGCTCGCCCTGGCAAGACCCACGTCCTCCGGTGCGACCACGAGTTTTTTAATCCTGCCATCTTTGAGGATGGCCGCCTGGTTGGGGCCGCAGAGCGAAAATTCGTCCACCCCTCCCGAACCGTGTACCACGATCGCCCCCTTCGTGCCGAGGTTTTTGAGCGCTTCGGCTATGGGCAAGACGAGGTTAGGGTCGTAAACTCCCAAGAGCTGGTAGTTTGCTCCTGCCGGATTCGTCAGTGGGCCCAAGATGTTAAATATTGTGCGAACGCCCAGCTCTTTTCGCGGGCGAGCCACGTTTTTGGTGGCCTGATGGAAGTGGGGAGCGAAGCAGAAGCCAAATCCTACCGACTCGATCGAGGCCTTGACCTGCTCCGGCGACGGGAAGATCGGGATATCGAGTGCCTCTAACACGTCTGCGCTGCCGCAGCGACTCGAAACCGAGCGATTGCCGTGTTTGGCGACGGGTATGCCGGCGCTTGCCACGATGAAGGCTACGGCCGTCGAGATGTTGAATGTCCCCTTGCCATCTCCGCCGGTCCCGCACGTGTCCATTAGGACAGGAGCATCGGTTTCGACGCGCAGAGCTTTTTCCCTCATGACGAAGGCTGCCGCCGTTATCTCCTCTACGCTCTCCACCTTCGCTTTCAAGCCTATGAGAAGCCCGGCAGACTGGATCTCCGTGGCCTGGCCGTCCATGATTATTTCCATGGCCTCGGCCATCTCGTCGAAGCTCAAATTTTTTTTGCTCGTTACCTTCTCGATGTAATGACGCAACATTTTACATTCCTCCTCTCGGCTCATCTCTTCTTGTAAAGTTTTTGAGGATTTCCATCCCCACTTCCGTCAAAAACGACTCCGGGTGAAACTGAAGGCCCCACAGGGGAAAGCTTTTGTGCTTTATGGCCATCACCTCCCCCTCCTCGGTCCACGCAGTCATGCGCAGCTCCTCAGGGATAGACGGCTTGTCGACCTCCAGGGAGTGATACCGCGTCGCCTTGAAGGGGGAGGGAAGCCCGCAGAAGATCCCAACTCCGTCGTGGTAGATGAGCGAGGTCTTGCCGTGAAAGACCTTCTTGGCCCTCCTTACCCTTCCGCCGAAGGCTTGAGCTATGCACTGGTGCCCGAGGCACACGCCGAGGATGGGGATCCTCGAGCAGAAGCTCTTTATGACTGCCTCGCATATGCCGGCGTCTTCAGGCCTTCCTGGACCGGGAGATATCACGATATGGTTGGGTTTTGCAGCCTCGATGTCTTCGAGGGAGACGGCGTCGTTTCGGACGACCTCCACAGCCTCGAGCTCGCTCAGGAGTTGCACGAGATTGTATGTGAACGAATCGTAGTTATCTATCACGAGGATCATGCTGCCTCCGCCTTCTTCGCCTTTTTCACCGCTTCAAAGAGTGCCCTGGCCTTGTTCAGCGTCTCTTCGTATTCCCTCTCCGGGACGGAGTCGCTCACCACACCTGCGCCGGCTTGAAGGTAGAGCTTATCCTCGACCTTGAAGAAAGTGCGGATCGCTATGGACATATCCATGTTTCCCTGGTAATCCACATAGCCCACGGCTCCCGCGTATGGTCCCCTCGGGGCATCCTCGAGTTCGTCTATCAGTTCCATAGCCCGTATCTTGGGGGCTCCGCTCACCGTGCCTGCTGGAAACGTGTGCCTCAACACCTCAAGCGGCGATAGGTGTGCCTTTTTAACTCCTTCCACTTGGGAAACTATGTGCATGACGCGGGAATAGCGCTCTATCCCCAACGCCTCTGTAACGCGGACGCTGCCCGTTTTACAGACCCTCCCCAAGTCGTTTCTGGCGAGGTCTATGAGCATCACGTGCTCGGCCAGCTCCTTTTCGTCTGCGAGAAGCTCCTCGCACAGGCGGATATCGGCTGCTTCTGAGGATCCGCGGGGCCTTGTGCCCGCCAGGGGGCGAGTAATGACCCTGTCTCCTTCTACTTTTACTAAGACCTCGGGGGAGGACCCAAAGACCTCCACGCCGTCGAAGTCGAAGAAGAAGAGATAGGGAGAGGGGTTATCCTCCCTTAGGGTCTCGTAAATGTCCAAAGAAGGGATATCGGTGGGAATGTAAAAGCGCTGCGACAGGACGATCTGGAAGGCGTCGCCTGCAGCTATATATTCCTTGGCCCGGCGGACCATCTCGATGAAGCTGTTGCGGCTTTTGTTGGATATCGGCTGACCTGCGTACGTCCCACCCTTGGAGTGCTTTTTAGCGGCAAAGGCACCGCTTTCGATGATGCTCGATACGTGGGCGACTTTACACCTGGCCTCGTCCAGACGCCGTGCTGCCTCGCCGCCTTCTTCCTCAACGGGGACGTTTGCGACGATCGTGGCTCTCTGCAACAGCGAGTCCACGATTACCATGACAGATGGCTCCATCAACATGGCTGGTGGGGTCAAATCATGCTTGAGTTCTCTGCTCGGCTCGTCATGGAATAGGTTCTCCCATTGCCCAGCCATCTCGTAACCGAAATAGCCGGCAACTCCTCCGGCGAAGGGGAATCTCGCGCTTTCTGACCGTCTTTCTTTCAAATAGGCCTCGACCTCTTTCAAGAAATCTTTACCCTTCTCCGCCACGAAGAGCTTGTGCGGTGCAAGGCCTATGTGGGCGTAGCGCCCTCTTGCTTCTCCGGAGCCCCCGGCTTCAAAAATAAAGGACGCGGGAGAGATGGCTTTCAGCCTTCTGTATAGCGAAAGCGCATCCTCTTTTGTTGGCACTTCGGCTACGATGGGCGTGATTTCATACTTCCGAAAGCGGATGGGGAAGCGGTCGAGCGATACCGTTTCGAATTCCTCGCCTATTGCTGCCTCTGTCTTTGTCCTCATCAATCTCAACTCCTCTCGCCTGAACATAAAAAATTTAGGGGGAGAGCCTTCATGACCCTCCCCCTAAATCTATCGAGCATAAAAACAGGGCCATGAAGACTGATCCTTTCGGATCTGCCTCCCTGGCCCTAAAGCGTCTATTTTCGCCTAAGGCTCAGGTGGCAGACTATTGAGTCCGCCACCACCAGTTGAGCCGAACAGCCTTAACTGTCATTTTTGAACCCTCCAAAACAGGCTAACATAAGGTTGGTAGGAACTTACCACACACAACCTTCCTTTGTCAAGGGGTCCAATTTTCTCATTTTCGATTTCGATGTCTCTGGCCATCACCTCAGATCCTGAAGGCCCCAGATGATATGGGCCGAGGCCTTTATGCCTTTGTGGTACAGCTCTAAGACTAAGTTCTCGTTCGGTGCATGATTGTTCTCGTCTGCGTTGGCATAGGGTATTATCAACGACGGTATTTTCATTATTTTCGTGAATACATAATCAGGGAGGCTACCGCCGAAGGTCGGTAGCAGGACCGGCTCTTCGTTATAGGCCTCTTTCAGGGCTTCCATTACGATGGGAATCGCCGGTGAATCGGAGGGCGTTTTGGACGGTTTCATCGAGCCCAGGAACGAAACTTCGATGTTTTGGTCCTTCTTGGTGATGTATTCTTTAAACGCCGCGAAGATCTTTTCCGGATCTTGGTTCACCACGAGACGCGTATCGAACTTTACAATAGCTTCTGACGGTATAATGGTCTTGGACCCTTGTCCCGCATAGCCGCTCTTGAAGCCGCATATATTGAAGGTCGGCCTAAACATTATTTTTTCGAAATAGGGAATGTTAGGGTCTCCATCGAACTCTTCGATGCCCATTTCCCCTAAGAGCGCTTCCCGGTCGAACGGCAGGGCCCTTAGGAGCTCTTTGTCCTTTTCCGTGGGAGGGACGACTGCGTCGTAGAAACCCGGCAGGTTTACGTGTCCCGTTTCGTCTCTGAGGTCGGCCAACAAGTGGATCAACTTCCAAGCGGGGTTTGGGACGACGCCGCCGTAATTTCCGGAATGATAGTCTTTCTTGGCGCCTTTGGCCCTCAATTGTGCTGTCATGATGCCGCGCACGCCCAAAGCCATGGTAGGACGTCCGCTGGGGTGCATGGGGCCGTCGGAGGTGATGGCGACATCCGCTTTGAGGAGCGGCAGGTTCTCCTGCGCGAACGTCGCGAGGAAGGGGCTTGAGCATTCTTCCTCGCCTTCGAGCAGAAACTTGACGTTAACGGGAAGTTCTGTTCTCGATTCCGTATAAGCTCTGACGGCCAACACGTGGGCCAAGAATTGGCCTTTATTGTCGGCTACTCCTCTGCCCCAAATGCGACCGTCTCTGACCTCAGGCTTGAATGGGTCTGAAAGCCAAAGCTCCATCGGTTCCGGCGGCTGCACGTCGTAATGCCCGTAAAAAAGGATGGTGGGTTTGTCAGGGTTGACCGATCTCTGGCCGAAGACCACGGGATTGCCTGCCGTTTCATATATCTCCGCCCGGATACCGGCATCTTCCAAGACTTTTGCGACGAGGGCAGCACCCTCCCTTATGCCTATCCCTTGGGCGCTTACGGTCGGCTGAGAGACGAGCTCCTTCAATATTGTGAGATTTCTCTCTTTATTGCGGGCGATGTCGGATATCACCCTGTTTATTGCGCTATAGTCTGCCATAGCTTTTACCTCCTCATTTTCCCGAGCCTGTGATAGTAGTTGGCCATAAAAGAAATTCCTTTGTAAAACTCGTTTAGCCCGATGTTTTCGTTGGGCGCGTGGGTGTTGGCCCTCGAAAATGGTGCCCCCAAGCCAACTACGAACATGGGGACCTTTAGACATGGCGTAAAAAGCGCCAGAGGACCTGACCCGTCCAGCAGAGGCCACACCACCGGCTCGCTTCCATAAGCTTCCCTCGCCGACTCGATGGCAGCTTTGACGGAAGGTGCGTTGGGCGAGGTTTTGGACGGTTCCATGGAGCCCAAGAATTCACAGCTCAGGCCATCAAGGTCAAGCGACTCGAAATGCCTGCCTATTTTCTCTTTGGCTTCTCCGGACGTCTGTCCGTCCACCAGGCGGAAATCCATCTTGGCTATCGCTTCGTTTGGGATCACCGTCTTGGAACCTTCACCGTAATAGCCTGAAGCCATGCCCGAGATATTGGCAGTAGGCGTAAAGAGCAGATGGGCGAGCATCTCCTGAGGCGAACCGTCCTTCAAAGTCTTTTTAATGCCGTACTCTTGTTTGAAGCTTTCCGGGTCGAAGGGGATCATCGCGAGGAGCTTCAAATCTTCCTCCGAAGGAGGGTTGGCCGAGGCAGAAAAGCCCTCTACGAGAATGCGATCGTGTCTATCCTTTGTGGCGTTCAAGGCCCACACCAACTCCCATGCCGCGTTTGGGATGAGAGGGGCATGGCCCGAATGGACCTCGCGCTTGGCCTCTTTGACCCTTAGCTCCACCTTAACGATTCCCTTGTTTCCGAGGTACATCTGAGGTCTTCCGCTTTCGTGGATCCCGCGGTCGCAGAGTAGGCCATAGTCGGCGCTGAGCCGTTGCGCTTGAGCCTTTACAATGTCCGGCAGATGTGGACTTCCGATCTCTTCCTCGCCCTCAAAGAGGAATTTTAGATTTAGCTTCACATCTCCCACGGCGACGGCGGTCTTCAGCCCCATCAGGACAGCCCAGATATTGCCCTTGTCGTCTGTGGCTCCGCGCCCGTAGAGATGATCATCGATCACCTTCGGTTCGAAGGGATCTGTTTTCCAGAGCGCCAATGGATCTGGCGGTTGCACATCGTAATGCCCGTACACGAGGAGGGTCTTGTACGATGTTCCCTTAGAAAGTTCTCCATAGACTGCGGGGAAGCCGGCAGTTGGAAGAATTTCAGTTTCTATGCCTAACTCCCGCATTTTCCCTGCCAACCACTCAGCGCACTCGGTTATGCCTGTCCCTTTGGCTGATACGCTGGGGATTGAGACGAACTCCTTCAGCCCTTCCAGGTAGCTTGCGCGATTGAGCGAGAGGTAACGTTCGATCTCCTCATTGATAGAACAATTCATATCGTATTACCACCTTATACGTAGAGATGGCACTCCACCGAACGGTTGCCAATCCTCACCATCGGCGGCGCCTCATTGCGGCATATCTCTAAGGCTTTTTTGCATCTCGGATGGAAACGGCAACCCGAAGGCACATCGATTGGGTTGGGGGCTTCTCCTTCGACCTCAATCCTGCTGTGCACATCCAAATCTACGACGGGGACGGCTGCCAGGAGCGCCTGCGAATAGGGGTGCCTTGGTTCTCGGATGATCTCTTCGGTAGGCCCTATTTCGACGATGCGCCCGAGGTACATGATGGCCGTCTTTTGGCATACATATCTGATGAGCGAGAGATCATGGGATATATAGAGCCCGGCCATTTTGAGGTCGCGGATCAGCTCGCTCAGTAGGTTTAAGATGCCAGCCCTGATGGAGACGTCCAACATGGATACAGGCTCGTCAGCGACCAAAAGTTTTGGGTGCAGTACCAAGGCCCTGGCGATGGCTACGCGCTGGCGCTGACCGCCGCTCATCTCATGAGGGAAGCGGTCTAAGAATTCACCTGGCGGTTTCAAGCCCACCATATTGAGAGTATCCATAACCCTGTTCATTCTCTCCGTGTAGGAGCTATAAAGTCCGTGAATCTCGAGGGGTTCTATCAGTATCTGCTTCACTTTAAACCGCGGGTTTAGGGATTCGTAGGGGTCTTGAAAAACCATTTGAGCCTTGCTCCGGAACTCCCTGAGCTCTCTTCCTTCGAGGGGGGCTACATTTTGCCTCTCGAATTCTATTTCCCCGGCTGTCGGTTTGTATAGGCGGACCAGCGTCTTCGCTGTGGTGGTTTTGCCGCAACCGCTCTCGCCGGCTAAGCCTAAAGCTTCTCCGGGGGCGATATTGAAAGAAACCCCGTCTACCGCCTTTACGCGCTTGACCTCGCTGCTCACTAACGATCGAAAGAGGCCTCTCTTGCCCAAAAAGTGCACCTTTAGGTTGTTTACCTTGACTATCGGCTCCATCTTCATACCCTCACACTGCCTGAATTCTTGGCCACGTCTCTTCCATGGCTGCCATATCTCTAATCTCATCTGCCTTATCTATCCTATGGCATGCTACTCGATGTCCCGATGAAACCTCTACCATCGCTGGCTCTTGGGCGGAACAGATCTCGACGGCGAAGGGGCATCGCGGCCTAAAAAGACATCCCGGAGGGGGCGAGATCAAGTTCGGCGGCATCCCCGGGATCGAGATCAGCCTTTTTGCCTCTCCGAATATGCTTGGAAAGGCGTTGCGGAGTCCGAGCGTATAGGGGTGGTAAGCCTCTTCAAAAATTGCCTTGATAGGGCCGCTTTCTGCCACCTTGCCTGCATACATCACAGCCACGTGGTCGCATGTCTCTGAAATCACCGACATGTCGTGGGTCACCATGATCATGGAGCTTCCGATTGTCTCTTGAAGCTCCCTGATCCTTTTGAGAATTTGGGCTTGGACGATGACATCCAAGGCTGTTGTGGGTTCGTCAGCCAAGATAAGCGATGGGTTAAGGGCTAAAGCCATAGCGATGGTTACGCGCTGCTTCATGCCGCCGCTGAACTGGTGCGGATAGTCGTTTATCCTTTCGGGGTTTATTCCTACCAGGTCAAATAAGTAATTGACCCTTTCCATGGCTTCCTTGCGGGTTGCAGTAGAGTGGGCCTTGATGGCTTCGACGATTTGCTCTCCAACCGTGTATACGGGGTCAAGAGCGTTCATGGCGCTTTGGGGTATCATGGAGACCTCCTGCCACCGCAATCTCCTGACCTCTTCGAGGGGGAGCCTTGTCAAATCGCGCCCCTTTAGCAAAATCTCCCCACCCGCGATGGAGGCGTTCTTGGGCAGAAGTCGCAAAATGGATTTGGCCGCTGTGGTCTTGCCGCACCCTGATTCTCCTACGAGGCCGAGATTTTGGCTCTTTGCCACGCTGAACGTCACGCCGTCCACGGCCTTCAACAGGCCGCGCTTGGTAGCATAGTAAATTTTGAGATCTTTTACGCTGAGGATGGTTTCGTTCATCTCTGTCGCAACCTCGGATTTGCAATTTCTTCATACGCTCTGCTGATGAAAAAGCCCGAGAGCACGAGGAGCGTGATGGCCAAACCCGGAGGTACAACCCACCACCAGGCATCGTATATGGCTTGAGCCACATAGGCCATATGAAGGGTCTTTCCCCAGCTGACGAGGAGGGGATCTCCATATCCCAAAAAGCTCACGCTGGCTTCCGTCAAAATGGCCGTACTGAGGTTCATAGCGGTATATACCAGTGCCATAGGCACAATATTGGGCATGATGTGACGATATATGATCCTCAAGTTCCCGGCCCCGCTCACTTTGGCGGCTTCTATAAAAACCCTCTGCTTCAGCGTGAGGACCTGTGACCTTATGACTCGTGCCGTAGTCCGCCAACTGATCAGGATGATGGCCAAGAGCGTGTTGCCCAAGCCCGGTCCCAGTATGGCCACCAGTATGATGACGAAGGGCAGGAAGGGTACGCCATAGACTATGTCGGTCAGCCGCATCAAAAAGTTATCGATCCGCCCGCCGTAATATCCTGAAATGAGCCCTACGTTGACGCCGATTATGGTAGAGGCTATGGCGGAGATGATGCCCACGATTAAGGCTACCCTGGAACCGACTATGACCTGGCTAAAGACGTCGCGTCCCATCCTCGTGGTGCCGAATATGAACTCTCTGCTCGGAGGATCCATCCTGGCGAAGCTCCCATCAGGTCGATACTGCGATTCCATCGGATCGTATGGAGCTATATAAGGCGCGAAAATGGCGATTAGCACAAAGGAAACGAGGATCGCCATTCCGATCATCCCAAGGCGGTCCTTCATCAGAATTTCAAAGTGTTCCCGTAACGCGTTCATGGTCTCTGATTCTCCTCAATCATAAGTGACTCTGGGGTCCAAGATCCCGTAGAGTAAGTCCGCAACCAGGTTCAGAAAGATTACAAGAATGCCCATCAAGAAAAATGTAGCTTGGGCTACGGGATAGTCGTTCCTCTGAATGGCTGCCACCATCTCTCGCCCGAGGCCGGGCCATCGGAAGACCGTCTCTACCAGCACTTGTCCTCCTATGGCAAAGCCCACCATTAGGCATAGCACTGTCACCACCGGCAAAAGGCTATTGCGCATGGCATGGCGGGTCAGGACATCCCATTCCGAAAGGCCCTTTGCTCTGGCCATTTCGATGAAATCGTCGTTCATCACCTCTATCATAGCGGTCCTCATGACTAAGAGTGGTGTGGCGATGTAATAGAGTGCAGCTGTGAGGGCTGGCAGCACCAGATGATGCAGGAAGTCCAGCGAAACGAACTTGTCCCAATTGCTCAAAACCTCGGTGCCCACTGAGCGCATGCCGCCGGCCGGAAACCAGCCGAGGCGATATGAAAAGATTAAAAGCACAACCATCCCGGTCCAAAATACCGGCGCTGAGCGGAAAAATAACGCCAGGGCGGTGCCGAAGATTTCGATTTTGGAGCCCCTTATCCAGGCCATGATTGCACCGCCAAATACACCCACGGCAAAGGCGATCACTAAGGCCGCTCCCATCAATATGGCGGTGCTCCAGACCTTTTCGCCTATGATTTCTATCACCGGCTGCCGGTAATGGAACGAAACGCCAAACTCCCCCCTAAACAGGTTGCTCATATAGGTTATATACTGCTGCCAAAGAGGCTTGTCGAGGCCAAACTGCTTCATGACGGCCTCTTGTGCCTCCACCGGTAATGCCGCGTCGATGAACATGGATAACGGGTCGCCGGGTAGTATGCGAAACAGAAAAAAAATCAGCGTACTGAGAACCAGTAGGGTGACGAGCATTTGAAACAAGCGGTTAACGATATAATTCCACATTCTTGCAGGTTTATCTCCCTTCCAACTTCTCAAAGAACCGAGGCCGGCCGGTGTATCTCGGTGTGCCAACCGGCCTCGGCGAGGCCGAACTACTTCTTAAAGCTTTCCACCTTACCCTCGGGGTAATAAATCTTACCCTTGGCGTCCCACTCATAACCGGCTTCTTTCAAGATCTGGCGTGCCTTATCCAGATCGTATGGCAACGGTTTAATGGCTGGATTGTGCCAGAATGAGTTTGCCGAGGCTATTATCGATCCTTCCTTTGTCCCATGCCCTTCTAATAAGATGTCTATGATCTTCTGACGCGGGATTGCATAGCTCAAGGCAAACCGAACGGCCTTATCGTCGAAGGGCGTCCTTCGCATGTTGACGTTTATATGGTAATACCCATGGTCTGGCACTTCGATGACGGATATGCCTTCTACGTCCTTTAATTTATCGGCCTGCATCGGCTCCAACCACCATCCCAAGACGTCAATTTCGCCGGTTGTAAGTCCAGCCACCAACCCCTGGACGTTGGCGTAGGGGATCTTTATGATTGCGTCGACCTTGGCCGGCTGGAAGTAGTCATCATTCCTGACCAATTTCATCTCCTCGTCGCGGCGCCAGTAGCCGAGCTTGAAGGGGCCACTGCCTATAGCTTGAGCGTTGTCCCATTCGAGCGTCCCCTTGGGCCCTCTCTCCTCGAGGATCTTGGACCAAATGTGCTCGGGGAAGATGTAGAGTTGCCCCAAAGAGTTGGCTATGAACGGAGCGAAAGGTTCCTGCAGCTTAAATATGAGCGTCAGGTCGTCTTTGATCTCGACTTCGGCAATAGGTTTGATCAGGCCGAGGAAGTAGGGCGACTCTGTCTTTCTGACCAGGTCCACGCTAAATTTGACGTCGCTCGCCTTCACGGGTTCTCCGTCATGAAACTTCATGCCGGGTCGTAATTTCAGTTCGTAAGTGGTATCGTCGATCTGCGTGATGGACTCAGCGGCCCAATTGCGAGGCTTACCGTCGGGGCCGATCCTCACGAGGCGGTCATATATGAGCCTCGTGGTCTGGAAATCGTGCGTGGCGGTGGACGCCAGGGGGTTCATCGTATTTATGTCACTCGGATATCCCCAAACGACTTCCTTGGAGTTGCCAACGGGCTCTATGCTGAGCCAATTCCAAAACGAGTTCAAAGCTTCTCCCATCATGGGAGTCGGGTTTTTGAAGTTGGCCGAATCGTAAGCAACTATCCAGTTGCGACTGGCTATTACGAGGTAAGGTTGATCCTCTGCGGCTATCTCCTGGGCCTTCCATACGATTTCTCGCCGCTTCTCCAGGTCACCGATGCGGCGTTGTTCTTCGGCCAACTTGTCATATTCTGGATTGTTGTAGCCAACGATATTGTATTGTCCTATGCCTGCCTGGGAGGAGTGGAGGGTCATATATACAAAATGGTCTGGGTCGATGCGCTCAGCGCGCCCGGCCCAAGCGAGCGTAAAGGCATCGAAATCCTTCTGATTTATGCCGAGCTCGGATAGCCGATTCCATGCAAGAGGCGTTACTTTAATGTCGAAGCCCAGCTTTTTCCATTCCTCAGCTGCCATAAGGCCGAACTCGTAGCGAATGGGGTCGTAATCGGGCGTGGTGACGTAAAGCTCTATCTCTCTTACCTTTCTTTCGGGCGGCAGGCTTTGTCCTTTTGCCGCAATGGCAGGCGTTTGACTCCCGACAAAGATTGCCAAAGCGGAAAGAATTGCGAAGAGCATAACTGTACACAATAATTTCTTTTTCACCGAATTTCAAATCCCCTTTCTTCTGTTTTTGAGTTTTATCGAGCGGTTTTTATGTGGTCGAAAGCCATGTCAGCTCATATTTTTTCTACCTCCCTTCAGCGCAGAGCTCATACATTATAGTAAATTAACACAACATTAATCTTCAATAGGACAAATTCTATTGAAAGATATAATCGCATCCATCCTCCACATTGTCAACCATGACCATGATCATTTTGCTATTTGTGAGGTTGAAATGCTGTGACAATTACAAACCTCTCATATAAACTTAGCTCGTTATCCCAAGTTGTGCTCGCGGGGGAGATTAAAAGATAGGGTGGTGTTTATATGGCAAGCGATAAGCCGAAGGTAGGTTTGCTCTTAGGAGACCCGACGGGAATAGGGCCCGAGCTCGTGGTTAAACTCCTGAAAGAAGAAGATATATACGAGTGGGCGCAGGTTCTGGTCGTAGGGGACCGCAGGGTGTTTGAGATGGGGCAAAAGATAGCGAATGTCGAAGTCGATTACAGGGTGGTCGAAAGGGCGAGCGACATGCGCTCCGATGAGAAGCTGGCGTTCCTCGACTTTCCCACCATATCCCCCACTGAGATTGAGATCGGGAAGGTAAACGGCAAAGCCGGCAAAGCTGTCCTCGAGATGCTCTCGTTTGCTATAAAGCTTGCGAAAGAGGGAGATATCGATGCCATAGTCTACGCTCCGCTGAACAAACAGGCAATGCTCTTGGCCGGTTCGCCCTTCGAGGACGAGTTGCACTTCTTTGTTCATGAACTGGCGTGGGACGGCCTACACGGGGAGCTCAACGTCTTGGATGATCTGTGGACCTCGCGGGTCACTTCGCATGTGCCCATAAGAGAGGTTAGCTCCCTGATAAGCGAGCGCAGGGTATATGAAGCGATTGTTCTTATCGACTCCGCTATGCGCTCTTATGGTTATGCTAAACCTCGTATTGCTGTATCGGCCTTAAACCCCCATAGCGGAGAAGGGGGTTTCTTTGGTCAGGAGGAAAAGGAATCTATAGCGCCAGCTATAGAGAAAGCCCGGGCTCAAGGCATAGGCGCAAATGGCCCCTTTTCGGCGGACACGATCTTTTTGCGCGCCAAAAGAGAAGACTTCGACGGCATAGTCTCCATGTATCACGACCAAGGCCAAATCGCCATGAAGCTCATGGGCTTTGAGAGGAGCATCACGATAAATGGCGGCCTTCCCATTCCCATCACGACGCCTGCACATGGGACAGCCCATGATATCGCAGGGCGAGGAATTGCAAACCCCGGTGCCCTGAAGCGAGCGCTCTTCGTTGCAAGCCGTATGGCTTCAAATGCTAAAGCTAAAGAATAAGTTGCTGACGGCGTGGGCTGTGTCGATAATCGGAGAGAAAGCTCTTGGGGCGGCACCTCAAGAGCTCGTCTATTTTAGGAAGTATCGCCCATTCTCTAAGCTTAGGCTCTTGGGCATTTTACAGATATGCCCCCTGCCTTTTGTGTGTCTGCTAAACTTCAACCTCCTGCCCGCGCCTGACTACGTTAAAATCTCAAGCCCATAACCTTATCGTTTGGCCCACGCCACATCCTCGCGGTTCGAAGGGCATTGACAGAGGGGGAGGACTGGTATATATTTTTATCGTAAAATAAGTAGGATGATGTATACAATGCATTCGCTCCAACTTTAGCTCAGCATATTCTAAGGTTACCATTTCAAAGAGGAGGGATAATGCGGTGAGGGTCAATGAGGAATTGTGCATAGGTTGCGGGTCTTGTGTGCCTTACTGTCCCATGGGGTGTATAAACCTCGACGGTAAGGCGCAGATCGACCTGGACGAGTGTGTGGAATGTGGTGTCTGCTTCAGGAGCAAAGTTTGTCCGGTGGATGCCATATACGAAGGCGAGCTCGACGAGCTGCGCCTCTTTAGGAAGACTTTTAGTGACCCATGGATAGTGCATCCATCAACGAATGTGCCAGGCCGCGGTACGGAGGAGATGAAGACGAACGAAGTGACAGGTCGCTTCAAGCGCGGCTATACGGGTATAGCTATAGAGCTGGGCAGGCCCGGGACGGGGACGCGCTTCTATGACGTAGAAAAGATCGCAAAGGCATGCGCTGCCTTCGGCGTGGAGTTTGAGCCCCAAAATCCCGTGACCGCCATTATGAGTGACAAAAAAACGGGAAAGATCGATGAGCGCTTCATGAATGAGAAAACTCTCTCCGCTATCGTCGAGTTTACCGCACCTAACGACAAGGTAGTAGACATTTTGAAGAGCGTAAAAGAAGCATCGAAGGAGCTTTCTACCGTGGCGAGTTTAGAAGTCTGTTGCAGAAGGGAGCCCGATGGGAGTCTTCCTATGGAAGAGCTCGCCAAAAAGGCCGGCTTTACGCCTTCTTTGAATGGCAAGGTTAACGTGGGGCTTGGAAGGCCTCTCGCGAAGGAGGAATAGACGATGACGCACACATTGCACAGAAGGGGAAGCGCTGAGTCATTGGCCGACGATTTTGTTGTCTTCGCTATAGCTGCTCAAGGGTTTAATGCCGAAGGGGCGGCGAAGAAGTTCGAGAAGTTCTTTGACATCGTTAAGAAATACAACCCCAACAACTTCGGAGACATGAGGACGGGCAACAGCTTGGTAGCAGGAGAGGACGTCATAAGGAAGTCCTTCAAGGATAACTCCATCGTCCACGCCGTCTTTAACGATGAGGATACGGTGACGAAAGTCCTCAAAGAACTTAAAGAGGCTGACCTAGGGTTATCCATCGTCGTCTCCGGACTCGTTCATAAGACCGATGAGTGCTGCAAAAAGGTCGGCCTCGAGATGCACACAGTGGAGAAATCGCTCGGCATCATAGGCAACACACCTAGGCTCCCTGATGAGAGCATTTTGGAGGTCACGACCATGTGTGGCCATGGCATGATCGCCTTCAATTTGGTCAAAAAGCTTGCTGATGATGTGAAGAAGGGGCGCACGTCGCCCAATAAAGCAGCTAAGGAAATAGCCAAACAATGCGTCTGCGGCGTCGTAAATATACCGCGCGTGGAGCGTTTAATAAAAGCTATGGCAAGCTAAGAGGAGGCGGAATCGTGTTAATCGATGCTAAAAAGTGCATAGGATGCGGTCAATGTACGTACTATTGTCCTGTCAAGGCCATTTCGGTGGATGCTGAACTGAAAAAAGCAAGGGTAGACCTGGATGAGTGCGTCGAGTGCGGTGCCTGTCTGAGGAGCAAGACGTGTCCGGTAGACGCCCTGTATGAGCAGGAGCTATCTTGGCCCAGGACGGTGCGTAAGATCTTGAGCGATCCGCTCACTGTGGCTGTGGAGACGGGAATCCCCGGTCGCGGCACCGAGGAGATGAAGACGAACGACGTGACGGGGCGTTTCAAGCGCGGCTATGCGGGCGTTGCGATAGAACTGGGCAGGCCACTTTTGGGAGCGCGCTTCCGCGATGTGGAGAAAGTGGCCAGAGCCATGGCGCGCTTCGGCGTGGAGTTCGAGAAGTTGAACCCCACCACCAGCCTTATGGAGGACCCAAAGACTGGCAAGTTCAAAGATGATGTATTAAATGAGAAGGTCCTCTCCGCCATAGTGGAATTTGCCATCCCCTTAGAGAAGCTGAGCGACGTCCTTTACGCTTTGGAGCGCGTGTCGCACGATGTGGAGACGGTATTTTCTGTGGACGTCTGCTCGCGGTGCAACGATGACGGTTCCATCCCCCATGAGGAGATCTTATCCAAGGGGAATTGGTGGCATTCCATAAACGTGAAGACGAACGTGGGACTCGGTCGCCCGCGAGTCTCTGATTAGGGGGGGGAGTCTTATGACGCATACGTTGCATCGCATAGGTCGGTGGAGTGATTTATCGCAGGACTTCGTGTTTTTGATGATGCCGGCAAAAGATATCAACGTGAAAGGTTCTGCCGAAAAGCTGCGAACGTTTTTTAAGATCGCGTTGAAGCATAAACCCGTCATGATAGGAGATGCAAAGAGGGGAAACCTTCTCAACCAAGGCGGTCCCGAAAAGGTGATCGAAAACGTCGTCGATCAGGCAGTGATACACGCGGTCTTCGACAATAAGGATGCTGTTGTGGCGATGCTTAAAGACCTCGTCGAGGCAGATTTGGGGCTTTCCGTTGTGGTCTCCGGCATAGCTACCGAGGTGCACGACGCCTGCAAAAAGGTTGGCATAGAGCGCCACACCGTGGAGCACTCCCTCGGTAGGTGGGGACGTGACGACAAGCTCCCGCCGAGAGAGATCTTGGAAATCACGAACATGTGCGGCCATTCCATGGTGCCGGCCCAGCTCGTGTATAAGATGGTCGATGAGATAAAGAAAGGGAAAAGGAGCGCCGAGAGCGCAGCGCAGGAGTTGACCAAACCATGTGCCTGCGGAGTCTTCAACCCTGCAAGGGCTGCCAGGTTGTTAGCGGAGTTGTCGGGTAAATAGGGCTTTAATGCGAGGCGCGTCTGTCGCCTCGCATTAATCTAATAGGATCCAAAGGAGGGGATAGAAAATGAAGAGGCACTATAATTTTGCGGTATTGTTCTTGGTGGCTTTAGCACTTGTCTTAGTGCCGAATGTAGCTCCGCTTCAGGCTGCTTCTTACCCCGAAAAGCCGATCAACTACATCGTGCCGTGGGCAGCGGGTGGGGGCAGCGACGTAATGGCGCGCACTATCGCCGAGATCATACGCAAACACAACCTTCTTCCGCAGCCCGTCGTAGTGGTGAACAGGCCCGGTGGGAGCGGCGCTATAGGGATGAACGAGGTTTTTCAGAAGAAGGGAGACCCATATACGATAATCGGCGTCGTTTCGGGACAAATTAGTACACCACTTGCTATAAAGGCTCCAGTAGATGGTTCCATGTTTGCTCCTATAGCTAATATGGCCATGGATGAATTTCTCCTCGTTGTGAAAACGGACTCCCCCTTTAAAACTGCAGAAGATCTAATAGAGGCGGCGAAGGCAAAACCTGATGTGGTTACTGTAGGCGGATCAGGCACCACTGGTTCAGAGGATCACATGTGTACTGGACTCGTAATGAAAGCAGCAAATGTGAAGCTTAAATATGTCCCATTCAACAGCGGTGGCGAGGTTATGGGTGCCCTTTTGGGTGGTCATATAGATTCGGCGTGGGCTAACCCTAACGAATGTTTGTCTCAGATTCGCGGTGGATTAGCGAGAGCTATCGCTATAGCGGCTCCCGAACGGATTCAGCTTTTTCCAGACGTTCCTACATTTAAAGAGATGGGTTATGACGCAGTTTATAGGCAGTTTAGGGCCGTATCCGGTGCGCCTCAAATGCCGGATTATGCGGTCAAAACTATAGCCGAGGCCTTGAAGAAGGTCTCAGAGACCGAGGATTGGCAGAAAGGGTACATCGAAAAGAACGGCCTTACCTCGCTCTATCTCGGGCCTGAAGAGTATGCGAAATTCCTCAAAGATGTAAAAGAGGAGTATAGACAGATCTTGGTTGAGCTCGGGGTATTGTAATAAGTTCGCGCATGTCAAAGGGGAAAGCAATGGTTGGCTTTCCCCTTTGATGAATAATGTAGTGCGACAAGCGAAGGAGGAGGCGTGAAGGTGCGCGAAGATTTTATATCCTCTCTCATCGGTCTTGGCCTTGGTCTTTATTGGGTGACTATGGGGATCATATATGGCTTTTGGGAAGAAACGGGCCCATCATCCGGGTTCACGCCGGTAGTCTTCGGTCTCATTGTAACTGTATCGAGCGTCGCCTTATTTTGGCAGAGCCTGCGCAGCAAAAAAGATAAAAAGCAAATCATTACAAAGAGAGAATTATTAGGTCTCTTTAAGATATGTTTGGCGGTTTGCATTGTCATATTTTGCGTTACTCGCTTGGGCACGTTTACATCGCTTGGCCTGCTCCTCGTGATCGGGATCAAGGTTATATCTTCCTCTTATGCTTGGTTGATGGCAATCTGCGCAGGGGCTGGCATAACAGTCGTCCTCTATCTGGTGTTTAAGGTTTGGCTTATGGTACCTCTGCCTCAGGGCTTGATTGGGTTTTGATTTTAAAAGGAGATAACGGCGATGAGTGAAATTCTCGCACAATTATTTCAAGGATTTACAGTTGCCCTTGAGCCGATGAATATCTTTGCTGTTGCTGTAGGCGGCATAATGGGTGTAATCGTGGGAGGCCTGCCTGGCCTTGGGTCGGTGGCGGGCGTGGCTTTATTGCTTCCTTTGACTTTTAAGATGAACCCCACGACGGCGGTAATCATGTTGGCTGGGATTTATTACGGGAACATGTTTGGAGGGTCTATCAGTGCTATACTGCTTAACATTCCTGGTGACTCGCCGGCCGTCATGACTGCCGTCGACGGATATCAGTTGGCAAGACAAGGCAAAGCCGGCAAGGCCCTTTATACGGCTTTCTTTGCCTCTTTCATCGGAGGGATGATCGGAGCCGTAATCCTGACGTTCTTGGGGCCAGCGCTTGCTTTTGTAGGCTTACGCTTTGGTCCAGCCGAATTCACGTCCTTGATATTATTCGCCTTGATGAGCGTTGGATGGCTCTTGGGAGAAAACCCGGCGAAGGGCATAATAGCTACCGGAGTCGGGCTTCTTCTTTCTACAATAGGGGTGGATATGATCCAAGGGTTACCACGCTTTACCTTTGGGATGGTGAATCTCACTGCTGGAATACCTTTTATCCCCACCGTGATAGGCATCTTTGGTTTCGCTCAGGTTCTAAAGCTGTTATCAGCCGGTCACGAAATAGGCCAGACGACAATGGTCACAGCGCGGCTTTCCATACGGGATAGCCTTCTTTCCATAAAAGAGTGGGCGGAGATTTCGTTTACAATCGTTCGCGGTTCCCTCATTGGCTTCTTTGTCGGGCTTTTGCCGGGGTCTGGAGCCACTATGTCATCGTTCATGGCTTATATCGCCGAGATGCGCCTGAATAAGCATCCGGAACGTTTGGGCAAAGGGGCTTTGGCTGGTGTAGCTGCTCCCGAGTCGGCCAATAATGCCGCAAGCATGGGAGCCTTTGCCCCTCTCCTTTCTTTGGGCATTCCTGGCTCCGGAACTACAGCACTCCTTTTGGGAGGGCTTATGATGTGGGGGCTTGCCCCTGGCCCGTTACTCTTCAGGGAAGCCCCGGAGTTTGTGTGGGGCCTCATGGCTAGCATGTATGTCGGTGATATAGCAGTTCTTCTCCTTTGCGTTCTTCTTGTGCCGTTTTTGGCTTATATTCCTCGCGTACCTAAGGCGATTCTGGCCCCGACGACAATAGCGCTCTGCATCTTGGGTTCGTTCAGCGTCAACAATAGCATCTTCGATATCTGGTTCATGGTCTTTATGGGAGTGGTAGGGTATTTTATGGACCGCCTCCAATTCCCCACGCCACCTTTAGTGTTGGCATTGGTGCTCGCCCCTCGGCTTCAAACGGCGTTTCGCCAAGCCCTTATGATTTCACCGAATGGCTCTCCTATGATATTTATAACGAAGCCCATATCCTTGGCCTTTTTGCTGGCTGCCGTCGTTATGGTGACAGTTCCCATGCTTATTAAGAAAAAGAAAGACAGTCCGTCAGCTTGAAAAGAACCCATAGGTCTCCGTTTGGTTGCACTTGACATGATATAATTAACACCTCAAACACCCGAATGGCGATGCCTGAGGTGGATGTAATTTTACGTTCTGAATGATGCCTGAGCTCGTAAAATGTTTAGTTGTGCACCCGATAGTTCTTAAAAGTAATTTACTTGCATAAATGACGTAACTACAAAGAGGAAACCAGGGAGAACTTAAGAGGGCTAAATGGTAAAGTTCGTCGTTAGAAGACTTATATTGCTCGTTCCAGTCCTCATAGGCGTCTCTGTCATCGCCTTTCTCATGTTGCATTTGGCGCCTGGAGACCCAGCAGAGCTTTTGGCAGGGCTTGAGGCCTCAGCAGAGGACGTAGCCGCCCTGCGAACTCGATTTGGCCTGGATAAGCCCCTTTTCGTCCAATACTTCATGTTTTTGAAGGGCCTCTTCGATGGCAGTCTTGTATCTCTCAAATACGAGACGCCTGCAGCGAGCGTCATCTTCCCCAGAATTTTAAACACCCTAAAGCTCGCTTGCGCCAGCATCGTCGTAGCTGTAGCTGTGGGGATGATCGCCGGGATAGTCTCTGCCGTCCGCCGCCATTCTCTCGTGGACTATGTTTCGACTACGCTGGCCCTCCTCGGCGTCTCAATGCCGGTCTTCTGGTGGGGGCTCATATTGATCATGATATTTTCCGTATACTTAAGGTGGCTTCCGTCTGGCGGCATGGGTGGCTTAAGATATTTGGTCCTCCCTGCGATTGTGTTGGGCACCGCCTCCGCTGGGGTTATAGCTCGCATGACACGCTCCAGTATGATGGAAGTTTTAAAGCAAGATTACATAACGGCGGCTAAGGCGAAGGGTCTACCCGAAAGGCTTGTGATCTACCGCCATGCCCTGAGAAATGCCTTGATACCCACAGTCACAGTAATTGGGCTCGAATTTGGCTATATGTTGGCGGGGGCGGTGCTGACCGAAACGGTCTTCTCATGGCCCGGCGTGGGACGCCTGATCGTCGATTCTATCCTGGCCAGGGATTATCCAATGGTGCAGGCCTCCCTTGTTTTGGTGGCCGGTTTATTCGTGCTGGTCAACCTGGGCGTAGATGTGCTATATGCCCTCTTGGACCCGAGGATCCGCTATGACTAAAGGGACTACAAAGCGCCCCGCCCACGCCGCCTGGCGTCGCCTGAAAAAGAACAAAATTGCCATAGCTGGGCTTTTCATCGTAGCTCTCTATATCGCATGTGCCATTTTTGCTCCTTATATATCTCCGCATGACCCCACGAAACAGAGCCTAAAGGATAGCTTCCTTGCGCCGAGCAGTGGGCACCTTTTGGGCTGCGACGAGTTCGGCAGGGATATACTCTCCCGGATCATCTGGGGTGCACGAATATCGCTTTTGATCCAGGTGAGCTCCGTCATTGTGGCACTCCTTGTGGGAATCTCCCTCGGCGCCCTCGGTGGATATTTTGGCGGCAAGCTCGACGAACTTATCATGCGCTTCATGGACATACTGCTCGCATTTCCTGGGATGCTTTTGGCGTTGGCCATTGTCGCAATGATCGGTCCCAGCGTGAGGAATCTCGTCGTCGCGATTGGTATCTACTCTGTCCCGCAATTTGCCCGCATCACCAGGGGGGCAGTGCTGGCCGTCAGCGCAAATGAGTACGTCCTCGGGGCGAAGGCCATAGGCGAAAGCGACTTATCCGTGATCGTTCGGTATGTCCTCCCCAACGCCCTTTCTCCCATAATCGTCCAGACGACGCTCCGCATGGCTACGGTGCTCCTAACGGCTTCCGGCCTGGGCTTTTTGGGGTTAGGGGTGCAGCCTCCCAACCCGGAGTGGGGCACGATGCTCTCCAGCGCTCGAATGTATCTGCGATCAGCCCCTCATGTGGCCATCTTTCCCGGCCTTGCCATCATGATTACGGTGCTCGGCTTCAACTTCCTCGGTGACGGTCTGCAAGACGCCTTAAACCCGAGGCTCAAGGAGTAGGACAATGGGGTCGCTGCTTGAAGTGAAAGACTTAGCCACATATTTTTACACCGACGGGGGAATCGTGAAGGCGCTCGACGGCGTTTCCTTCTCCATAGACGAAGGAGAGATTCTCGGCCTCGTTGGGGAGACGGGTTGCGGTAAATCTGTGACGGCCACCTCGATCATGGGACTCATCCCCTCTCCCCCCGGTAAAGTCGTGCGAGGGAGTATTTTCTTCAACGGAAGAGAGCTGCTATCGCTGCCGGAGCGCCAGATGCGCCGCATCCGGGGCAGAGAGATCGCCATGATCTTTCAGGATCCAGCAAGCAGTTTGAACCCGGTCTTTAGGGCGGGCTTCCAGGTGGCCGAAGCCATATGGGCGCATCTGAAGACCCCAATCCGTGAGGCCTTGTTGAAGGCTGCAGAGCTCTTCGGCCGCGTCAATATCCCCGACCCGCTTGCGGCGATCTCCCGTTACCCTCACCAGCTTTCGGGCGGCATGAAGCAGCGCGTCATGATAGCAATGGCCCTGTCGCTCAACCCGAAGCTTTTGATAGCGGATGAACCCACCACGGCGCTCGACGTCTCCATCCAGGCCCAGATCTTGAGCCTGATAAAAAGGCTCCAGAGAGATTATGGGAGCAGCGTGCTCTTGATCTCTCACGACCTCGGCGTGATTTCCACGATGGCCCACAGAGTGGCCGTCATGTATTCCGGTTTGATCGTGGAACAGGGAATAGCGGAAGATCTCTTCCAAAAACCTCTGCACCCATACACGCAAGGACTGCTTGCGGCCATCCCGAGAGTAGATAAGGATAAAAGCGAACTCGCCGTCATAGAAGGTACACTGCCAGACCCTACAAACCCTCCTGCGGGGTGTTGCTTTCATCCGCGCTGCCCTTGGGTGATGAAGATATGCGAGGCCGAGAGGCCTCCGCTTAAAACTGTAGAGCCCAAACATATGGTGGCTTGTCATGCCTACGCTGATTAGCGCAGAAAAAGTGCTCAAGTATTTTCCCATAGGAGGAGGCATTCTCACATCGAGGCCCACCGGATGGGTGAGGGCCGTGGACGGCGTCTCTCTGTCCGTGGAAAGAGGCAGAACTTTGGGCCTTGTGGGGGAATCCGGAAGCGGCAAGTCCACCACAGGGTTGTTGCTCTTGGGTTTGTTAAAGCCGTCAGGCGGAAGGATCATCTTTGAAGGCGAAACGCTCGAAGAGCTTTTGAGGAGAAACCCTCGGCATTTCAGAAGGCGGGCTCAGATAGTCTTTCAAAATCCCTTCGCCTCACTCAACCCGCGCATGACCGTCAAAGATATCGTCGGGAGGGGGATGAAGCTCCACGGCCTCGTAAAAAGCGACGAAGAGCTCGCTGAACGAGTGGCAGCGCTGCTTTTAGAGGTGGGACTCAAGGAGGAGCACTTGAGCCGTTATCCGCATGAGTTTTCCGGCGGCCAGAGGCAGCGCATAGCCATCGCTCGAGCCCTCGCCTTAAACCCCGAGTTTGTCGTCCTGGACGAGCCCACGAGCGCGCTCGACGTATCGGTGCAGGCTCAGATATTGAACCTGCTTAAAGGGCTTCAGCAGTCGCGAGGGCTTTCATATCTCTTCATTTCCCACAACTTGGCCGTCGTGAGGCACATGAGCCACGAGGTAGCTGTGATGTATCTGGGTAAGGTTATGGAGAGCGCCTCCAAGGATAGCCTCTTTTCCAACCCCCTACATCCTTATACGCAGGCGCTTTTGAAGAGCATCCCAAAGATAGCCTTTCCTCCTGAGGATATAGAAAAGAAGGTCATAGAGGGAGATATCCCGAGTCCTGTGAACCCGCCTTCAGGGTGCCCCTTCAACCCGCGCTGCCATAGGGCTGCCGATATTTGCAGAACAGAGATGCCGGATTTCAGAGAAGTGATGCCCGGCCACTGGGTCGCCTGTCATTTGGTTTGAAGTCTAATTTGGAATCTTACAAGGGGAGGGGAGTAGCATGTTGTTATTGAAAGGAGCCCGCACCTTCGCGCCCCAAGATCTGGGCAGCGTGGACATACTGGTTGGCGCCGATAAAGTGTTGGCCATAGAAAACGGCATGGGACCCATGCCCGTGGAAGTGGAAACGCTCAACTTGTCTAACTTCGTCCTCGCGCCCGGCCTTATAGACCTTCATGTGCATTTCGCCGGAGCGGGTGGCGAGGGAGGGCCGCTCTTCAGGGCTGAACCTTTGAACGCATCTTCACTTCTCGAATCCGGCATAACCACTGCCGTGGGCCTTTTGGGGACGGATGGTTACGCCAGGAACGTCATGGAGGTGCTGCAGAAGGCCTATGCATTGGAAGCTCAAGGGGTATCGACGTATATATACACGGGGTCATATAAGATACCATCGGTGACGATCACCGGAGACGTGGCCGTGGATATCATGGCCGTGGAGAAGGTGTTGGGGTTGAAGATTGCAATAGCCGATCACCGCTCATCTCATCCCACGGTCGAAGAATTTGTACGCCTCGCCTCGCAAGTGCGCGTGGCCGGGATCTTGAGCGGCAAGGTGGGGATATTCCACTTGCACGTCGGCACCTGTCCAGATCCTCTTTTCCTTGTGCGAGAGACGAACAAAAGGACCTCAATCCCGCTGTATCACTTCCTCCCGACCCATATGAATAGAAACGAGACCGTGTTGGAGGAGGCGCTGAAGTTCGCCCTCGAAGGGGGAAACGTGGACTTTACGGCCATAAGCGACATGAAGCGCCCTCAAGCTCATGAAGCCGTATCGAAGCTCCTCGAAGCCAGCGTGCCGCTTGACCGCATTACCGTAAGCTCTGACGCAGGGGGGAGCTCGCCGCTCTTCGATTCTGATGGGCGCCTGTTAGATGTAAAGATAACTACGCCGCAAAACCTCATGGCCCAGTTTTTGCAACTTCTCGATGCGATCGGGCCGGAAAAAGCGCTCACCGTCTTTTCGACAAATCCGGCTAAAAGGTTGGGACTTCGCCACAAGGGGAAGATAGAGGAAGGCTTCGACGCGGACTTTCTAATCTTCGACGACGCTTGGAGCTTGAGGGGCGTCATAGCCAAGGGCAGACTGGTTTGGGGTAAAATATAAACAATCGGTTCACAAGACCGTTTAAAAACTGTTTTAAAAAGGGGGAGTAAGAAATGAAGCGTTGGGTTATCGCGTTATCTGTAATGCTCGCTTTCTTCGTAGTGGCACCCTCAGGTGCAATGGCAGCCATGAAGCTCGTTGTGGGACAAGGGGTTGAACCGGTGGCGTTAGACCCCGCCGACGTGACAGATAATCCGTCGGAGGAGGTTTGTCACCATATCTACGAAGGGCTTATAGGTTTCGATGAAAATATGAACATCATCCCAAAGCTCGCAACGGATTGGAGCGTTTCCGAGGATGGCAAAACGTGGACGTTCAACCTGAAGAAGGGCGTCAAGTTCCACTCCGGGGCCGACTTTAACGCCGAGGCAGTTAAAAAAAGCTTCGATCGCATCCTTGCGGGCGGACTTAAAAGGAGTTCTCTTTATAAACCCGTCATCGGCGAAGTGAAGGTCGTAGACGATTACACCGTGCAGTTCATCCTCCCGGAATCGTTTGGTCCGTTCCTCCACACACTATGCCATACCGCCGGCTTGATTGTGGACCCCAGCTTGATCGATGCCAAGGCAGATGTAAGGCGAAAACCCTCCGGCACCGGGCCGTTCAAGTTCAAAGAGTGGGCTGTCGGCGATCAAATAAAACTTGCAGCCTTCGACGGTTACCATGGAGGCAAAGCAAAGCTCGATGAGCTCGTATTTAAGGTTGTGCCGGAGGACGCATCGCGCACGATGATGCTTGAGACAGGCGAGCTCGACGTGGCCGAAAGAATTTCTCCCTTCGACATCGAGCGGCTCAAGGCCAACAAAGACCTGGTGGTCGAAATTGCCCCATCCCTCCGCGTCATCTATATAGGCATGAACTGCCAAAAAGGGGTCACAAAAGATGTTTTGGTGCGCCGTGCCTTTAACCACGCCATCGACAAGAAGGCCATCTGCGACAACATATTAAAAGGAATGGGCGTGCCGACTGATACCCCCATGTCCCCGAAGACCAACGGCTATGCTGAAGTTACAGGTTACCCTTATGATCCCAAAAAAGCCAAAGAGCTTCTTGCCGAGGCTGGGTGGAAGGATGCAGACGGCGATGGTATCCTCGAAAAAGATGGCCAAAAGCTCTCTGTGAACCTTATGACGCCCCATGGCCGCTACTTGATGGATTATAAGGTCGCAGAGGCGGTGCAGGCTTACCTTAAAGAGATCGGCGTCGACGCAAAGCTCGTCACGATGGAATGGGGCACATATATTGCAACGTTATCTAAACCCTTAGGGGAAAATAACGTGGATATGTACTTGTTAGGCTGGTCCCCGTCGACGGGGGACGCCGATTGGGCACTTCGTCCGTTGTTCCATTCAGCCAACTGGGCTCCCAATGACAACTATAGCTTCTACAAGAACCCCAAGGTCGACGAGCTCATAGAGGCTGGCATGCGCACTGTGGACACGGAAAAGCGCAAAGAAATCTACAAAGAAGCTCAGGAGCTGATCGTGGAGGATGCCCCCTGGATCACTTTATACTGGATGAACAACGTGACAGGTTACTGGAATTACGTGAAGGGCTTGAAAATCATCCCGCTTGAAATGACCTTCGCCCATCAAGCCTACGTAGAGCGCTAAAACTTCTTTTAGAGAGCGCAAACGGGGGTCAACTGACCCCCGTTTGCGATATTTCAAATGTTATTGCCCTTCAGATGCTCTTCCTATTCAGTTTCTTCTGCCTCTTCCAGCGCACCTGCGGCCCTTTCCCAAGTCTTGCGATTGCGCCTAAATAGGTAAGCGAGCCCCAAACCGATCAAGAATAGCACCAATGCTCCAAACCAGCTCAGGCGCATGAGCTGCACCATAACCCACGTAAGCAGGTTTGACCCGTCGCAGATGGAGGAGATCATCGTAGCGCCGCTCGGCATCTCGAATTGTGCGGCCCTGGCGGCCTCGGTAAAGAGAGGAGCCATGTGGGTTCCCACCATAAGCCCGACGGCAATGATTATCGTGCCTATGATGACGGTCTTTAGGATATTGCCCCTGGTGATGGGGATGGTCATGACGACCATGAAGGGAAGCACTGCGAGGTCTACGGCCAAGAGTATCCTGTTCTGAGGTATGAGGATCATCAGGACGATCGCTATGGGTACCAAGATCATAGCAGAAGCGATGGCTGCCGGATCCCCGACCGCTATGGCGGAGTCCAGACCTATGTAGAATTTCCTCTGAGATGCCCTGGTCTTCATGAAGTCGCGCACGCCCTCGGATATGGGTATCAGGCCGTCCATGAGGATGGCCACCATCTTGGGGAATATATACATGACGCCGGCCATGGCTACGCCGAGCTTTAAGACGTTAAACCAGGCGTTGGCCGTGCCCAGGGTTTGCAAATTGCCCAAGATGCCCACCACGAAGCCCAAGATGAGCCCGATTATCACAGGGTCACCGAGGAAGCCCCATTTTTTGCTTATGGCCTCCGGGTCTGCCTGAACTTTGTCCAAATGCATCTTGTCGAGAAGCCAGTTTATGGGTATGGCGATGGGCACGGCTGCGGCGGAGAAGCCGTGGGGGAGCGATATGCCGGGGAGCTTATAGTATTGCTGTACCGCTGGCGCCGTCCAATCCCCCAACACAAGGACTATCATGGCATTTAGGGCGGCCACCGTTATGCCGAGCCAGACGTTTCCCGTCATGGCGTGGACGAGTCCGCCTGTGAAGGCGAAGTGCCAGTAGTTCCACACGTCCACGTTGACCGTATCGGTCAGGCGTAGCACATACATGATCACGTTAACCAACACCACCACCGGAATGATGAAGAGGCCAATCCTGCCGGCGAAGGCGATGGCAGCGGCAGCCGGCCACCCCACGTCCAAGATCGGCAAATTCACGCCTGCGGCCTCTACCATCTTTCCAGCCGCAGGTGCCAGGTTGTTCAGGAAAAATCCCAAAATGAGGTTTATGCCGATAAACCCTATGCCTATCACTACAGCAGATCTGAATGCCCGTTGGGCTGGAATGCGGAAAAAGAGCGCCAGGATGAAGATCACGATGGGAAGCAATACCGTTACGCCTAAAGCATTGACTATCTCGTTAAGGGACATCTCGTATCGCTCCTTTTGTTTCAGTTATTTTTTAAATTGTTGCACAATAACTGCCATGCGACAAGCATCTTCCAGGTATTGAGCGAGGTAAAAGGCGGAATGGAGATCGCTTCCGACGGTGACATTGCCGTGGTCGGCCAAGAGTGCGGCCATAACGTTGGGGCTTCTGAAGGCATTTTCTACGAGGGAGGCGAGTTCTGCCGAGCCGGCAGGGGCTTTCGGTATCAAAGCCATTTTGTCCTTCAGGTATGCCCTCGACGTTGCCGTTAGGAGCGGAGGGAGCTTTTGTAAGTGCGCAAAGGCCGTCGTGTAGGGCGGATGAAGGTGCACTACGGCTCCCACGCCCTCCCTTGCTCCGTAGATGGCCGCGTGGAAGAGGACTTCTGTCGAGGGGCGTGCGGCGGTCTCTTCTGCTATATTTCCGTCCATGTCGACCAAAACCGTGTCCTTTTCCGTCATGTTTCCCATAGAAGCCCCTGTGGCCTTTATGAGGATCTTGCCGCTTCCAACACGGACGCTGATGTTACCACTCGTGCCCAGGGTAAGCCCTAAGGCGTAAGCCTCCCTACAAACGCCTATCAACCTCTCCCTCAATGCCTGCATGGCGTTGCAATCTCCCGACATGTAAATCTCCTTCACTTTTCGCGCTTGCCGCACCGTGCGGCCTATTGTTCTATGCCGAGTTTCTGCAATATCTCTTTCACTGCGTCATCCTCACCTACGCCCGTGAGAAAAGCCAACCCCCTAACGGAAGGGACGTTTATATCCTTCGGGATGGGCGTTGTAGCCACTATCAGGTCGACGCCGTCCAGGTTGCTTCGTATTTCAGCGGCTTTGCATTGCCTGGTTTCTACCGCTATCCCTCGCTTGCTCAGCAATTCCTCCACCTTTTTTGCCACCACCGTCGACGTGGCTATGGCTGTCCCGCAGACTACGAGTATGCGTTTTTTATTGGCCAAGGTTTTATCCCTCCTTACTCAGATTCTGAAAGGTTCTCTTTGAGGATCTTTGCGATTTCTTTAGCGGTGGATGCGCTATAGATAGACGACATAAAAGAAGCATCTCCGAACTTCCTCGCCAGCTTCGAAAGGAATTTTATATACCCCTGTGGGTCGAGCACGGCCAGCAGAAACACGACGTGCACAGGGATCTTTTTCTCCGGCTCGTCCATCTTGCCGAAATTGACAGGTCTTTTGAGCGTGGCCACTGCCATGCCTGCGGCGTTTACGTATTTTGCGTCTGTGTGGGGTATGGCGACGTTTATTTCGCCCACCTGTAAACCCGTCGGGAATCCCATTTCCCTTTCCACCACGGCGTCGGCGAAGTCAGCCTTGACCACTCCCTTCTCTATTAACTTTGAGGCAAGAAAGCGAATAACGCCTATGTTATCTTCAAACTCCACGCTCGGAAAGATGAGTTCTTCTTTTGCCAGTTCGGCGAAGTCCACTGCGCACGCCCCTTTTCTTAGAGTTTAATTCATTTTAAATGTTAGGCTATCCTCCATCTTCAGTCAACGAGCTTTTTATAGGTAAGCGATATGAGATGCCGCAATTCTGCCTCGCTCGTCTATGCGGATCGAGCCCTCGAAGACCCTCCCTTCTCCGCCATATACGAGCGGAGCGATGAGGGTATAAAAAGGGCTGATCCCTTCCTTGGCGAGGCTTCCTTTTGTATTGCACCACTCTATTTCACCCTCAGAACTCGGCGTGAGCGAGCCCGAGAAGGAACTGGACTTGAAATAGAAAGAGATGTTGTCGTGATGAGAAGTCTCGGAAACGTTAGTCACTATACCCGCCAGCGCCATTCTTTCGAGGATGAACCCGGTCTCCTCGTAAAGCTCCCTTGCGCATGCTTCGGATAGGCTTTCGCCCCTTTCCTTCTTTCCTCCCGGCACGGTCCACTGCCCTTGGTAAGGAGGGTTTCCCCTACTTATGAGGAGCACATCATCCCCTTTTATCAGAAAACAGAACACTATAGCTACGTTAAAAGCATATTCTTCAAACACTCTTTTCCAACTCCTTGCCGCCCTTGAAATAGGCGAGGGAACCTGCTACGACTCCGACGGGCCATATCCAAATGGTCGGCGAAAAGATCATGATGCCTGCGGCTACAAGGACTGCCCTCCGTGCCAATCCGAGTTCAGACCTCAGGTAACCCATGAACCCCGCCGATAAAGCCGTTAAGGCCAAAGCTAACTTCGCAAAATGCACAATGGCTTCCAGGGGTGACCCCAACAGGAGCAAGCTTGGGGCGTAGGCGAAATAGAAGGGTAAGATAAAAATGGCGAAACTGAGCTTGAGGGCCATCTTTGCCGTCTTTATCCAATCGGCGTCGGCCATGCCGGATGCGATGAAGACAGCGCCGCAAACCGGTGGCGTCACGGCCGACAGTATCGCTAAATAGAAGACGAACATGTGAGCCACCAAAGGATACAAGCCCATCTCTACCAGCACGGGCCCGGCCACCACGACAGCTACGGTGTAGGCGGCTGTAGTTGGAACTTCCATCCCCAATATGGTGCTCGTTATTGCTGCGAGGAGAAGGGCCAAAAAGAGGCTGTTTTCGCTTAAAGATAGCAATCCGGAACTTGCCTTTACTCCAAGACCGGTGAAAGCAATTGTGGCGATTATTATCTGAGCACAAGCGCAAATGCTCGCTATGAACGCAGCCTGTCGTGCGCCGTTGAGCACCGCCTGTTTGAGCTTATTGAGCGCATGCGGCAGATCCAACCTCCATCCCTCGTCAAAAGCCATAAGGGGTAGCGTCGAAAGCAGGGCCCCAAAAGCGGCGTATTGCGGCGTGCGGCCCTCGAGCAAAAAGTAGAGCAGGACGCAAAACGGAGCGAAGAAGAAACCGCTCGCTTTTAGCGTATCTTTCCAACTCGGGAGTTCTTCTTCGGGCAAACCTCTGAAACCCTCCCTGAGAGAGTAAAAATGGACTCCCATCCAAGCCGCAAAGAAGTAGAGGATGGCCGGCAGGGCTGCGCTCGCGACGATCTTTATGTATGGTGTTTCTATAAGTTCGGCCATGACGAAGGCGCCCGCTCCCATGATGGGTGGCATGATCTGCCCGCCAGTGCTCGCCACCGCCTCCACGGCGGCGGCGAACTCCGGCTTATAACCCAGTCTTTTCATCATGGGTATGGTGAAAACGCCTGTGGAGGCCACATTGGCGCTTGCACTGCCCGATACAGAGCCAAAGAGGGCGCTCGAAACGACCGCTACCTTTGCCGGCCCGCCCACATATCGCCCAGCCAGGCGCAGGGATATCTTCATGAAGCCGGCCCCGCCGCCGCTATAGACGATAAAACTCCCCAAGAATACGAAAATGGCTATGGTGTTGGCGCTCACTCCCAAAAGCTGCCCCCATATACCGCCCGTGGTCAAATAAAACATGCCGCCCAATGTGGAGAGGCTGTATGGCGGGTGGCCAAAATATCCCGGTATAAGGTGTCCGAATAGCGCATATAACAAGGTAGCCAGGGCTATTAGTGGGAGGGCTGGGCGAACCGCTCTTCTCGCTGCCTCGAGTATCAAGGCCACCAGAAGGAACCCCATGAGGACCTGTACATGCCCCTTAGGTATGCCGTATTGCTCCATAATGTCGCTGTAATTGAAGAAGGCGTATAGGCATAAGGTAATCCCAAGCACCGTAAGGCTTGAGTCCAAAACCCAGCGCTTACGACTTCGACCGCTTCCGCCCAAAAAGATCAGCACGAAGGCCAGCGACAGGTGTATGGCCCTCTCCTTGATGTCGGGCATGAAGGCGTATACAGGCAAAATGACCTGATATATCGCGAAGGCTGCCGAAGCGATTGCCGCTATCCACTTAGCAGTGCGCAAGAGCCAATATCCCCCTCTATGTGACCGTGCACGAGCTGCGGCGCTATTTTTTACTTGAGAGACTCTGCTACCGCAAACCCTATTTCCTCATAATAGCGCAGGGCGCCAGGGTGAAGCTTGGCCACCAGAAGGTTTACATCCTCCATTTGGATCAGCTTCATGGCCGGATGGGCCTTCTCCCAAACATCTCTATTCTCCCAGAAGGCTTTGGTTATCTTATATGCTACTTCCTCTGAGAGGTCGGCAGTTGTGTAAGCGCCGACTATTTCACCTATGGTCTTAACGTCGTAGTCTACGCCTTTATATGTCCCCGCCGGTATGATGCGGCGGGCGAATGACTCCGAGACTTTCTCGTAATCGGCGTCTTCCAGCTCCAAGAGCCTGATGGGCGTCGTAGCCGCGATCTCCGAGATCATGCCGGCTGGCACAGAACTCGACGTGGCGAATCCTACAGCTCTATTATTTTTGACCGCCTGAACGCCTTCGTTCAGATCTACCAATACGAGCGTCACTTTGTCTTTGATCCCGATCGCGCCGAATACGCGTTCTGTAACCTTAACCCCTGCGCTTCCGGCACCGCCTGGAATGAAGCGCTTACCCACCAAGTCTCTTAAGGTTTTTACGCCGCTGTCCTCGCGGACGACCCAGTGCATCACTATGCCGGGAAGCGGCCAGAGCGTCCTAATTTTTTCGTATCCTCCTTCGCTGAAATCCCCCTTGCCTTGGATGGCGTCAGAGATTAGAGTCGTCGGCGATGTAAAGATGAAGTTCTCGCGGACTTTGCTCTCTTTGACGTTGGCCATAGAGCCGGGGCTCTCCTCTACCGTTATTTCCACATCCGGCGACCCGGCCATGATCGCATTAGCCTGACCCACGGCGAAAGCGTAGTAGGTGGAAGCCTGTCTTGCGCTCTTCAATATCAGGCGCACCTTCTCCTCACCGTGAGACGGGAGGGCTAACGAGCCCGCTAAACCTGCCACCAACAATAAAAGCCATACCTTCCTCATCAGTCTCTCCTCCTTGCACTTGGATTCGGTATCGTTATTATAGCTATTCTATGCACCTCTCGGTCAAACCCTCGAGTTGCCTCGTTGTGAGTCTTGTCCTCATAGCTTACAATTCTACAAGAAGGGGGGATCGCCTGTGGACGAGAGGATGGTCGAAAGCCCGGACACGAAAAGAAAGGTCAGAGTTCCTCCGGGGCAATACGTGACAGAGAATCTGCCCGTCTTACATTTGGGCTATGTTCCGGAGGTCAGCCGAGAGGCATGGAAGTTGAGACTTTGGGGGCTCGTGGAAGAGGAAAAGGCGCTCTCCTTCGAGGAATTCGTCTCCCTTCCTCGGGTTAAGGTGCATTCCGATATCCACTGCGTCACGGGTTGGTCTAAGCTCGATTGCCTGTGGGAGGGCGTTAGCGCACTTGTCCTAAAAGACCTGGTTAAGGTTTTGCCGGAGGCCCGCTTCGCCTTGGTTCACTCCGCTGACGGCTACTCGACGAACCTCCATCTGGAAGACCTCTTTCAAGAGGATGTGCTTTTAGCCACGCATCTTAACGGTAAACCGCTGCCGCGCGAATACGGTGGGCCTGTAAGGCTCGTAGTGCCGCGCCTCTACTTCTGGAAGAGCGCCAAATGGATCACCGGAGTTGAGTTTATCGCAGAGGAAACCTTAGGTTATTGGGAGAACAGGGGCTATCATCCTCACGGCGACCCATGGAAAGAGGAGCGCTACGGTTAGACGACCGGCCCGAAGGCGCAGATACCTATGCTCCTGTCGTAGCGCAGCCGCTCTGCGGCCACAGGCTTGCCTGAGGCGACCTCGAGCGCTTCTTTCGCGATAACCTCGCCGATCTCTTGAATGGAGCGCTCTCCCAAGGTTATGCCGCTCGCGTCTATGTCTATGTGCTCTCGCATCTTGGCCACCTTGTTGGGATTCCCCGCCACCTTTATCACCGGCACCAAGGGAAAGCCTTGTGGCGCGCCTCCGCCCGTCGTAAATATTATTACGTTAGCCCCTGCGGCAGCGAGGCCGGTTAGGATTTCGCTCTCTTTTCCTGGAGAGTCAAGAATGTAAAGCCCCGCGTCATTTATGCGCTCGCCATAGCCAAGCACGTCTTTTATGGGTTTCGTGCCGGATTTTACTATGGCGCCGAGCGCCTTTTCCTCTATGGTGGAAAGCCCGCCTTCGATGTTGCCTGTAGTGGGCTGTGAACCCCGCAGGTCCACTCCCACGCGCAGGATTCTCTCTTCGTATTGCGCGACTATCCTCTGCAGTTTCTGCCTCGTCTCGTCGTTTACGCACCTTTTGAGCAAGATATGCTCAGCGCCGAAGAACTCGGGCGTTTCGCCGAATACCACAGATCCTCCCCAATCTAATGTGATATCGACGGCTTTTCCCGCGGCTGGGTTGGCCGCTATGCCGGATGTGGTGTCTGAAGAGCCGCATTTTACGCCGAGTCGGATCTCACTCGCCGGGCGAGGCACCCTTTTTTGATTAAATAGCGCCTCTTCCATTTGAGAGACAATCCTTCGACCTTCTACTACCGCTTTTGTCATCCCTCCGCTGCCGTGGATTGTCAGCTTCTCGACCCGCCTGCCGCCGGCTTTTATGCCCTCGTAAACTGCCTGAAGATCTGTGGATTCGCACCCCAAGCCTACGAGCAGCGCCGCCCCCACGTTTGGATTAAGTCCCAACCCTATCAAGGTTTTGGTGACCATCTCAAGATCCGGTTTGAGTTGCCCGCAGCCGCTGTTGTGCAACAATGGGCGGCACAGCGTAAACCCTTCGGCTATATCCGCGGCCACTTCGTTAGCGCAGAAGACCGTGGGAATTATGGCTACGTAATTTCTTGTGCCTACGGTCCCGTCTTCCCTTTTATACCCTAAAAACATTGGCGCCTTCATCATCCTATCCCCTCCTACCGGCTTATTATATTCTACCGCTGTCAAGCGGCGCTTTGGCTGAAAACCCGTGAGCTTTTTCGATCGGAAAACGAGCTGGGCCAGTTTCCTATTGACACGGAGGAAAGGGTCTGTGTATTATAATCTCGCTGTTTCATATTTAAGATATAGTTTTTACTAAATGAAACAATCATTGATCAGGAGGTGGCGCAAAATTGAGCATTAAAAAGTACGAGATACTCCAGAAGATACACGAAAAGGGCATCGTCGCCATCGTCAGGGCAAAAGACGCGGAGACCGGTTCGAAGTTGGCCGATGCCATCTTCGAGGGAGGTATTCCGGCCGTCGAGGTCGCGATGACTGTGCCAAACGCCATCGAAATCATGAGAGAGATGGCCAAGGCCTATGGCAGTAAGGGGTTGATATTGGGCGCTGGGACTGTGCTCGATCCTGAGACCGCGCGGCAGTGTATATTGGCGGGGGCCGAATATATTGTGGCTCCCAATTTGAACGAAGACGTTGTGAAACTGTGCAACCGCTACGCTGTGCCATGCATGCCAGGTGTAGGAAGCGTCACAGAGCTGTTGCGCGCCCTTGAGCTCGGCGTCGACGTTGTGAAGGTCTTCCCCGGTGAGGTGCTCGGCCCCAATTTCGTCAAGGCAGTCTTGGGGCCCGTCCCGTATGCCAAGATGATGCCCACCGGAGGGGTATCGCCTGACAATTTGGACGAGTGGTTTAAGGCCGGGGCTTTCGCCGTCGGCATGGGGTCGGCACTGACTAAGCCCGGGGGTGTTGAAGGCAACTATGAGGCCGTGAAGCGCACGGCTAAGGAAGTCGTGGAGAAGATCGCCGAGATCAAAAAGAAACTCGGTGCCAAAAGCTCTAAATAGGTGCTTTAAATTTTAAGCAAGGAGGCGAAAAGCATGGCCAAAATAGTGACATTTGGAGAGATTATGTTGCGCCTTTCCCCTCCGGATCACGAAGTGATCTTGCAGAGCCCTGTCTTTGAGGCCACGTTCGGCGGAGCCGAAGCCAATGTGGCAGTGTCGCTCGCAAACCTTGGCGAAGATGTGAGTTACGTCACCGCTGTCCCGGCGAATCCGCTTGGCGATGCCATGGTGCGGGAAGTGCGCAAGTTCGGCGTATGCACACGCCACGTTAAGCGGAGCGGCGAGAGGCTCGGCATCTACTTCACCGAGAAGGGTGCCTGCATGCGACCCTCCAAAGTGGTTTACGACAGGGCGCACTCTTCTATAGCCGAGGTAAAGCCTGGAGATTTTGATTGGGATGCCATCCTCAATGGGGCTGAGTGGTTCCACATTACTGGCATTACGCCGGCCATAGCCAAAGGCACTGCGGAAGTCGCAATAGAGGCTGTTAAAAAGTGCAAAGAGAAGGGCATCACCGTCTCTTGTGACCTCAATTTCCGAAAGAAATTATGGAAATGGGGAAAGAGCGCTCCCGAGGTGATGGGGGAGATCGTGCGATACGCAGATCTTGCCGTCGGCAACGAAGAGGATTGCCAGCATTCGTTGGGCATCCAGGCGGATATAGACGTAACTAAAGGCGAACTCGATGTAGAGCAATATAAAAAACTCACCGATAAGGTCTTGAAGACTTTTCCTGACCTTAAGCGCATTGCCATAACCTTAAGAGAGAGCCACAGCGCTGATGACAACGACTGGTCAGCCATCCTGGCCGACAGAGAAAACTTTTATGTCAGCAGGAAATATCCCATAAGAGACATTGTGGATCGTGTGGGCGGTGGCGACGCCTTCGCTGCGGGCTTGATCTACGGCCTCAGGAATCTATCTTCCCCAAAAGAGGCGCTCGAATTCGCTGTGGCCTTCTCCGCTTTGAAGCACACTATACCTGGCGACTTTAATTACGCGTCCAAGGAGGATGCCTTCACCCTTATGAAGGGGGATGTGAGTGGCCGCGTCCAGCGTTAAATAGCGATCGAGTTTAGGTGAAGGGGCCCGATGCGATCTTGGTCGGCTCCGTAGGCGCTCGGCTCGAAGGGTTGTAGTCGGGCGCCGAGTGGAGCTTTCGGATAAAGGCCTTGTGTGCCGAGAAAGGATAGCGCCTATGAAGATAAAAGAAGCTACGACGGGCCTTTACAGAGTCCCGTTGCGAAACCCCCACGCAGACGCGACGCATGGCCATATGAACCAGGTTGAGCTCGTAATCGTTAAGCTCTTTACCGACGTAGGGATTGAGGCATCCGGCTACGCCTACACCATAGGCAGAGGCGGCGCTGCCATAAAGGCGTTGATCGATCAAGAGCTCATACTTCTCCTCTTGAGCGAAGATCCCAGATACGTAGAAAACTTGTGGGAAAAGATGTGGTGGCAACTCCACTGGGTCGGCAGAGGCGGAGTTGCCACTTTTGCTATAAGTGCTGTAGATATGGCGCTTTGGGATGCGATAGCGAAGGCATCCGGCCAACCCTTAGGTGCTATTTTGGGCTTGCATAGGGATAGGGTGCCGGTCTACGGGAGCGGCGTAGACTTGAATTTGACGCTGGACGAACTCCTTGAGGAAGTCGGGCGCTTCGTGGAGCGCGGCTTTACCGCGGTAAAAATAAAGGTGGGCAAAGACGACCCGGAAGAGGACATAGAAAGGGTTAACGCCGTTAGAAAGCTCCTCGATAGCATGAGAGGAAAGGGACGTATAGCTCTCATGGTCGACGCCAACATGAGATGGGATGTGCCAAAGGCCATCACAATGGGGAGGGAGTTTGAGAAGCTCGGCGTGTTGTGGCTTGAAGAGCCGCTTGTCCCCGACGACGTGGAAGGTCACGCCAAAGTGGCAGAGGCCCTTTCTATGGCTGTTGCGGCCGGCGAGAACTTGCATTCCAAATACGAGTTTAAGCGCTACATTTCCGCAAGTGCGCTCGACATAGTCCAGCCCGATGTCGTCACGCTGGGAGGCATAACGGAATGGCTCAAAGTGGCCGCCATCGCTGAAGCGTGGAACCTGCCTGTGGCCACCCATTTCGCTGACGAGATCCACGTGCACCTGCTCTGTGCTATACCGAACGCCATGTATCTTGAGCACCACGCATACAGGCTCGACGACTACCTGACAAACCCTCTCGTCTTGAAGGACGGATATGCTTTTCTGCCCGATGTGCCCGGCCACGGCGTCTACTTCAACGAAGCCCAACTCGCTCCACATGTAGTAAACTAATATAGTTTATGGTTATAAATCTTAGTTAATGGGGAGGGGTAGGAAACATGAAAAGATCAAAAGTAGCAAGTGTAATATTCATTGTCGCACTATTTCTGATTCTATCTACAGAAGGCATAGGTTTGTGTCAGCAGAAGACGTATCACTGGAGAATAGGGTTTAATACCGTTGAAGGCTCTGTACGTGACGTGGCAGCAAAGGAATTTAGGAGGATAGTATCCGAGAGGACGAATGGGCAGGTTAAGGTAGATATCTTCCCAGGCGAAATTCTCGGGACCGAGCAAGAGATGATAGAGGCTGTCATGGTAGGCGCCCTTGATATTCAACTATCTGGCGGAGGTTCTATGCAAAATCTCATTCCGGAATTTGCTGCATCCGCGCTTCCGTTTGTGGTTCACAATTTCGAAGAAGCATATGCCTTACTCGATGGGCCTTGGGGTGACAAGCTAAAAGCATTAGCGGAAGAGCGCAATTTAAAGATATTATCGTTTTGTGATTTAGGATTTGCGCAAATAACCAATAGCAAACGTCCTATTTATACGCCAGATGATTTAAAAGGCGTCAAAATGCGCAGCCCTAACGAACCAGTTTCCATAGAAACCTTTAAAGCCCTAGGGGCTGCTGTGTCTACGCTGCCTTTTAGCGAAGTTTATCTTGCTTTAGCACAAAAAGTAGTTGATGGACAATTTAATCCACTTGATGCAATATGGGATTCTAAGTTTTATGAAGTTCAAGACTACTTAGCTATAATTAATATATTCTACTATAATGTTAATTTTATGATGAACAAAGCCTTGTGGGACAGCCTATCTGATGATCTTCAGAATATAGTTCAAGAGGCTGCATATGCTGCCAGAGATGTCTCTCGCGAATTTTCACAGGCTAAGCATGCAGAGATGTTGGAGAAACTTAGGCCACATTTCAAGGAAATTACCTATCCAGATCCAGCTTTATTTCAACAAAAGATTGCACCTTTATACCAAGGTACATTTGCAAATATTGTTCCAAAATATGCTATAGATAGCGTTATAAAATTTACAGAAGGTTATAGGAAGAGTAAATAACAGTTATTTCGCACGGTCGGATGTGAATTGTGTTTTTGCACATCCGACCGTGCCTGATGATAACAAGATAGGGGCTGATATCAGTTGCGTTCAAGGTGCGCTGTGTTGTTGAGCAAAGCTGGTGTGTGGTTCATTCGCTACGTCAGCATTTTAGTAGAATTGCTTATGGCGATACTTGTTGGAGCAGTGTTTATAGAGGTTGTGATGAGATATCTCTTTAGCCGCCCTATATCTTCAGTGGCAGAGCTGACTCAAGTTTTATTTCCGTGGATGACATTTTTAGCTGCTATTGAGATTACCAAAAATAATGAACATTTGGCTATCACAATATTACGAGATAAACTACCTAGAAAATTAAAGCGCATTAATTTAATTTTTATTAGATTAATAATGATATTCTTCTCGTATTATATGATAAAATCCAGCGTTGAGATATCTATGGCTTCAATTACAATAAGATTAGGAGTATTGCGTTTTTTAACAAGAGCTCACTTGTATTCAGCTATGACAGCGGCATTTATCGGCATTCTTGTAGTTTTGATATATCAAATTCTGTTGTTAATACTTGATAAAGAATCGGAGGAAGTCAGGACATGATATGGGTTATGATAGCTTCTTTTTTATTATTTGTTGCTCTTGGCGTCCCAATAGCTTTTTCAATAGGAGCATCTTCGCTTATATATATTCTTGCCGAAGACATCCCACTTTCTATGATGGCACAAAGGTTTTTTTCTAACACTCAATCTTTTGCTTTTCTTGCTATTCCATATTTTATGTTAATGGGCTCATTTATGGTCAATGCTGGGATTGCACAACGATTGATAAAATTTGCGGACTCTTTGGTGCGCCACTTCCCGGGTGGCTTAGGGTGTGTGTCGGTTGTGACTAACATGGTTATGGCTGGCGTTTCGGGCTCTTCCGTGGCTGATTGTGCTGCCGTTGGCAGTGTATTGATCCCCGAAATGAAGAGGAATGGATATGATGGCAAATTTGCAGCCGCGCTTAATTCTTGTACTTCTGTAGTTGGTATTATCATACCGCCTAGCAGCACGATGATTATCATTTCTTGGTTAACTAATCTCTCAATAGCAAAAATGTTTATGGCAGGTGCAGTGCCCGGTATATTGATCAGTATCTCGTATTTTTTAGTAACAATTTTTATTGCTAAGCGGAGAGGTTATCCTCGGCAGCCTCGCGCTACCGTGAAAGAAATATGGGATGGCATTAAAAGTGCTTCTCTGACTTTGATTTTGCCTATATTTTTAGTTGGAGTTATAGTGCTGGGAATTGCTACCGTTACCGAGGCGGCCGCAGCTTCAGCTGTGTATGCGCTCATTTTGGGTTTATTTGTATATCGCACTTTGGATTTCAAGTTGATAGCTAAATCGCTTAAAGAAGCTGTTATTGGGACTACAACTGTAATGCTCGTCGTGTGTACGTCTTCAGTCTTTACATGGGTGCTCATCAGAGAGGGCATCCCCGTTATGATAGCCAATACCTTGCTGTCGTTGGGCTTGCCCGATTGGGCATTAAAAGTTGTGATGGTATTAATACTGTTTGCAGCGGGAACGGTAATGGATAATGTGCCAAACCTTTTTATTTTCATCCCGATTTTTTTCCCAATAGCAAGTCAGCTTGGGTTTGACCCCATACATTTTTCGATAGTCATTTTGATTTCGCTGGCTTTGGGCTTGTTCACTCCTCCTGTGGGCACAACATTATTCTTATCTTGTCAGCTCGCAGATGTGAAAATTGAAGAAGCTGCAAAAGACTTGGCCCCGTACTTCATTGCGGCTGCGACTATCGTGTTTTTGGTGACCTTTGTGCCTTCTTTAACGTTATGGTTACCTAACGTTATTTTAGGTAAATGAGGAAGTGAGCCAAATGTATGCGCTGGGCTTATGTTGTGTGCGCTGCAATAAAAAATATCCCCTGAAAGTTATCTACAAGTGTGTGGATTGTGGTGGAATATTGGAGGTTGTTTATGATTACGAACAAATTAGGCCTATAGAAATGCGAGACAAAGCGAGGCAGAGATCGAAAAACTTTAACCTACTGCCCTTAGAAGAGGATGCGTCTATTGTTATGGGTGAGGGCTGGACGCCGATAGTGGAGGCTAATCGCTTGGCGAGTCAGTTGGGATTGTCTAAAGTAATTTTCAAGTGCGAGTTTTCAAATCCTACCGGCTCGTTCAAAGACAGACCGATATCAATTGGGGTCTCCAAAGCCCTTGAGTTTGGTTACAGTCGCGTTGTAATAGCGTCGAGTGGGAACGCAGCCACTGCTGCCGCCGCATATGCTGCCCGCGCCGGTTTGAAATCCATTGTTTTAGTGCCAGAGTCTACGCCAGCAGAGAAGGTAAAACAGGCTGCCTTTTATGGAGCACGCGTCATTCGCGTTCGTGGACCATACAGCAACTGTTTTAATCTCGCTGAAGAGGCTGCAGAACAGCTGAATCTGTTTAATTTGACTACCACCTTCATCAACCCATATACAGTGGAAGGGAATAAGACCATTGCCTTTGAATTGGTAGACCAGTTAAATGGCTTGGTGCCGGATTATGTATTTGTGCCCATCGGGTCAGGCCCGATGATGGTAGGCATATACAGAGGCTATGTCGACTATGCTGCCTTAGGCTTGGTCGAGTCGCCTCCTCGAATGGTAGGCGTGCAAGCAGAAGGGTGTGACCCTATAGCTCGGGCATTTGCTGAAGGTGCTATTGAAGTTGAACCGCTGGCTAATCCCAAAACCATCGCTGGGGGCATATGCGATGGGCTGTGGGGATATGCAGATGATGGCACCCATACCCTGAATTATATTAGACGTTCTGAAGGATATGCCTTAGCGGTTAGCGATGAGGAGATAAAGGCTGCGCAGATTTGTTTGGCTCAAAAGGAGGGCTTGTTTGTCGAGCCGAGCGGTGCGGCAGGGGTAGCTGGTCTCGTTAAGAGCGCTAGTGACGGCATGATTGGGGCCGATTCTTGCGTGGTCGTCATTTTAAGCGGTCATGGACTGAAAGACATGCGGGTACTTGGCGAGTTCGACATCCCGGTGATAGATAGTGATGTGTGGGAATTGATTAAAATAGTGGAGGATTGACATACGATGCCTTTATTGCGTGGCCAGCGGCTTGAGCCGTTGACGATGAAAGACGTTGATATCGCAATGACGCGCATTCAACAGGCGATAACACCTTCCCCCATGCTCTCCATAGAACCTTTAAACCTCTATTTGAAACATGTCATATATACAAAGGCGGAATCATTGCAACCTTCGGGTTCCTTCAAGCTTCGCGGCGCATACAATAAGATCGCCTCAATACAAAAGCAGCAGGAGAAGGCAAGCGTCATCACCGCTTCATCTGGCAATCACGCATTAAGTGTATCTTTATCTGCGAGATGGTTAGGACAACATGCGATAGTGGTAGTGCCAGAAAGTGCCCCGATGATAAAAAAAGATATGTGTAGAGCCCTTGGGGCTGAGGTGATCGAGCACGGCCTAACTTATGATGACGCATATCTGTTAGCGCAGAGTTTGGCGGAAAAAGGTGATGCTAATTACGTTCATCCAGTTGCAGATACCGATGTAGTGGCGGGCCAAGGCACAATTGCCTTAGAGATCATCGAACAGTTGCCCGATGTTGAGCAAGTGGTGATCCCTATTGGCGGCGGAGGTTTGGCATCTGGCATTTCCTTTGTTATGAAAACGATAAAACCGAACGTTAAGATAGTTGGAGTGCAACCCGAAGGATCATCTGCATTTTATGAAAGCTTCAAGAAGGGCAGGCTTGTAGAACTTAGGGAGGCGAACACGATCGCCGATGGGTTGAGCTGTAAAAAGATAGAACCATACCTGCTTGATATGATCAGTCGTTGGGTGGACGACGTTGTGTTGGTCGGCGAGGCTGCAATTAAGCGTGCTATTAGAATAGGACTACTGTATGGTAAGCTTTTATTGGAAGGAGCCGGAGCAACCTCATTGGCAGCGGTCTCGGAGGATTTGCTTGACCTAAAGATGAAAACGGTCATCATCGCAAGTGGTTCCAATATTGATAAGCAATTATTTACCGATGTTATAAATGAGAGATTATAGCACTACGGAAGGAGAGATTGCGTGTGAAAACAAAATATGAGCTTCCAAGCCCAGCTGTTATTGCGTATCTTGATATTGTAGAGAGAAATATAAATAAGATTGCTACTTTAGCACTAAATGCTAAAAAGAAACTGCGACCACATATTAAACCTCATAAAAGTGTATATTTTGCTAAAAAGCAATTAGAAAGTGGAGCATGTGGAATTACTGTTGCCAAGCTTTCAGAAGCAGAGGTTATGGCCGAGCACGGGATTGATGATATTTTTATTGCTTACTCTATTGTAGGCGAGGAGAAGCTGGGTCGGCTTCGCAAGCTGCGTGATCGCGCAAGAATAGCCACTACTGTGGACAGTATTGAAGTGGCTAACGGTCTTTCTACTGTAGGTACAGCCACAAATCCATTGTCGGTATTGATCGAGATCGATTGTGGAACACACCGCGGCGGTCGCCAACCTGGCGAGGACGCCCTGAACTTTGCAAAACAAATCAAAGAGATACCATCCCTTTGTCTTGAGGGCATATTTACATACGGTGGAATGGTATATGGAAGCTCCAACCTCGAGGAGTTAAAAGCAAAAGCGGCTTTGGAAGCCCGTATTTTAAGGGAAACGGCAAGTTTATTAGCGCAGAACGGGATACCTGTCAACGAAGTCAGCGGCGGTTCAACCCCAGCAGTTTTTGTCTTGGATAAACTCGAGGGGGTAACTGAAATACGGCCCGGCAATTACATTTTCTTCGACGTTTCTGGCCTTTCAATGGGCATAGCAGAGGTAAGCGACTGTGCTTTGCGCGTGTTGGCCACAGTTGTCAGTGTGCCTCTGCCTGGCTATGCGACTATAGATGCTGGCTCTAAGACTTTAACGTCAGATTTAGCTACTGGTCGAGAGGGCTATGGTTACATAGTGGGTATGCCTGATGTATGCTTGGTCAAGCTAAATGAAGAGCATGGCTACTTGCGTTATGACCCTGCCCTTAGGGAGTTTCATGTGGGTGATCGGGTGGAGATCATTCCTAATCATGCCTGTGTGATTCCAAACCTGAGCGGCACATTATATGGAATACGCGGAGAAGAGATAATTAACCCTATTTTGGTTGAAGCAAGAGGGATGAATTATTGATTTGGCGATTGGAGGTGAAGGAATGCGAGATATCGATTTCTGCGAAAAAGCGATCAAATTGGCTCAGGATATTGTCAAAATTCCAAGCGAAGCCCCGCCTGGAGAAGAAAAAGCAGTAGCAGAAAAGCTTGCAGAGGTGCTATCTGAGGGTGGGTTAGAGACCAAATTGGTTGAGGCTGCTCCGGGACGCCCCAATGTACTTGCTACCTTGAGGGGGGTGGATAAAGGACCAACGTTGCTGTATCAGGGCCACATTGACGTTGTCCCAGTCGGGGATGCATCCCTTTGGAGCGTTCCTCCTTACGGAGGCATTATCCGCGACGGCAAACTTTATGGCCGGGGTGCGTCGGACATGAAAGGTGGAGTGGCTGCTATGGCAGCTGCTGCTATGGCATTAAAACGGCAAAATGTGCCCCTTAAGGGTAATTTGGTTTTGGCGTTTGTCGTCGATGAGGAAGTGTCAAACCTTGGCATTAAAAAACTCATCGAGGACGGATTAGCAGCTGACTGGGCGGTAGTTGGCGAGCCTACAAATTTGGATATTGCCTTAGGGCATCGTGGCGTTATTGCATTTAAGGTAAGGACGTATGGACGGGCAGCACATGCCGCTCAAGCACAAGCTGGAGTTAATGCGATAGACAAAGCCTTCTCTTTCAGATCTGAAATAGAAAAGCTGAGAGAAGCGATTTCCAATAGAAGTAACTCATTATTGGGCAATCCGAGCTTAAATCTCACAACGATTAAAGGCGGGACGAAGGTCAACATTATTCCTGACTTTTGTGAGATGACGCTGGATAGGCGCCTTGTTCCTGGGGAAACGAGAGAAGCTGTTGAATCCGAGATCCGAGCATTGATAAATGAACTTGCCACTCGAGATCCAGAGTTTAGGGCAGACTTCACTGTTACAACCTGCGTAGCGCCTGGAGAAATTGCTAAAGACCACCCGCTAGTTCAAGCCCTTAACAAAGCAGTACTTCAAGTTACGGGAGAAATGCCTAAATTTAAGGGTTTTGAGGCTACATGTGAGGCCTCAATAATTATGGAGGCCATGAAAACTCCTACGGTCATTTTTGGGCCGGGTCGCATCGCACAAGCTCATTGCGCTGACGAGTATATTGAGGTAGAGCAAATTGCCAAAGCAACATCCAGTTACATCGAACTGGCTAAAAACTTCCTCACCAAATAACATGTGCGCAAGACAAGCCATGGCTTGAGGCTGAATGATGGCTGAGATTGTGAGAGGTAAAATAAAAACGTATTGTTCATGGTTAGTTACGACAACCAAGGGATACGAATAAAAAAAGACAGAAGGAGGCGAGTAATTTGAAGTTTCCGAGATTGCCGGAGAGGGTTTTAGCGTTCGGGGTTTGCCTGTTCCTTTTAGCGGCTGCAGGTTGTGCCACAGCCCAAGAAGCGGTTAAGGGTGGGGTGTTTCGATATGCGGCGATCGATGAAGCGCCGACGCTCGACCAACATGTTGTTACATCAGATCTGGCTACTACAATCGCCCAACACATCTTTGAGGGGCTGTATACGTTTGATGCCAATTACACACCTGTTCCTATGTTGGCTGAAAGCACCGACGTTCAGGAAGATGGGAAGCTGGTTGTCATAAAGCTGAGAGAGGGTGTGAAGTTTCACAACGGTAAGGAACTCGATGCAGAAGATGTGATAGCTTCTCTCAACCGCTGGGGCAAGTTCGGCACGCGGGGTCCGGTGCTTTTTGAGCACATTGCTAAACTGGAAGCTGATTCTAAGTACGTTGTAAAGATCTACTTCAAGGAGCCATTTGCCCCGTGGCAAAATTTACTTGCTTTCATAAACGGAGGCCCCGTGATTTATCCCAAAGATGTAGTTGAGAAAGCGGAGGCTAAGCCTATCCCGGAGACGGAATATATAGGCACCGGCCCTTACAGGTTTGTTGAGAGAAACCCCGGCAGGTATATATTACTTGCTCGTTTTGACGATTACAAAGGCCTTGCGGGACCAGCAAATGGTTATGCGGGAGAGAGGAAAGCTTATTTCGACGAGATCCGGTTCATTCCGGTTCCAGATGTTGGTACAAGAGTGAACGGTGTCAAGGCTGGCGATTACGATTACGCGGAACAGATTCCAGGAGATCTCTTCGAATCGTTGAAGTCAGACCCCTCGGTAAAGACAATCGTAAACCAGGGAAGCATCCAGGGGTTTATCTTCTTTAATTCAAAAGACGGCATAATGAAGGATAACTACAAGCTCAGACAAGCGATCTTGGTGGCTACGAAGATGGACATGGTGCTTCGCGCAGCGATCGGTCCAGAGGAACTCTGGGATGCGAACGGTTCGTTTATGCCTGAGGTGACGCCTTGGTATAGCAAGGCGGGGTTGGAAAAATATAACCGCGGAGACGTGGAACTGGCTAAAAAGTTAGCCAAAGAAGCTGGCTACAACGGGGAAAAGATTACTTTCATGGTCTCGAGCTCATACAGGATGCACTATGATAGCTGTATGGTTATTGCAAAGCAGCTTAGCGAAGCAGGCTTCAATATCGACCTTCAAATTTACGACTGGGCCACACTCGTTTCAAAACGATCAGATCCAAAGCAATGGGACATGTTTTTTACCCACCACGGATTTGTCCCAGATCCCATACTGTTTACGTTCATGAGCGACACATACCCTGGATGGTGGGCTACCGATAGGAAGGCGTCCCTAAAGAAGCCGTTTATTGAGACAATGGATCAATCCAAGCGCATAGAAATTTGGAGCAAGATCCAGGAACTAATCTATGAAGAGGTACCGGTGGCTAAGACCGGAGATATCTACATGTACGATATTTATTCCCCCAAAGTACAAGGCCTTAGCGAAATGTCGCTAATATGGCCGAAGCTCTGGGGGCTGTCGTTTAAGTAAAAGGCCATAGAAGCGGGCCTCTCCTGTGTCATGGGGCCCGCTAATATCTCAAAAAGTGGGGGCGCGTGATGCTTTCTTATGTCATAAGAAGGGTCTTGAGTATGATTCCCTCTCTTTTTTTGGCCTCAATCATTGTTTTTTCCTTCATTCACTTTATACCGGGAGATCCAGCTGTCGTCATGTTGGGGGATATGGCCACGCCCGAACAAGTGCAACAACTGAGAGAGGCTTTAGGATTGGACAGACCCGTTTACGTCCAGTATATTAGATGGCTTTCCGGAATCTTGAGGGGGGATTTGGGAAATTCAATCTTTTTTCACCAGCCGGTTACAAGGGTAATAGCAAGCAGGGCAGAGACCAGCATATTTATTGCCCTGATATCAATGGCTCTCATAGCTCTTATTGGGATTCCAATTGGTGTTTTGTCAGCGGTAAAGTATAACAGTTGGATAGACCAAGCTTTATCGAGTTTGTCAATGTTTTTCGCCTCAGTTCCTACTTTTTGGTTGGGGTTAAATTTAATGTTCATCTTTGCTGTGATGCTCCGCTGGTTTCCAAGCTCCGGCTTCCCGTCCGTGATTGAGTCAGGGAATTGGAGCAATCTCAGATATCTCATCTTGCCATGTCTTACGCTGGCTGCTCCGAACTCAGCTTTAATAATCAGGCTCACCCGCTCTAGCATGCTCGATGTGATTAGAGAGGATCACGTAAGGACTGCTCGCGCAAAAGGTCTTCCAGAGTGGAAAATTATATTGAAGCATGTCTTCCGTAATGCCCTTATATCTATTGTGTCGGCCTTGGGGTTCACATTTGTTGCGCTTGTATCGGGCACAGTGGTCACCGAAACGGTCTTCTCGCTTCCCGGCATAGGAAGGCTCGTGGTGGAATCCATCCTCCGTCGTGACTATCCCGTGATTCAGGGGATTATTCTCGTCATCGTACTTTTGTACATGCTCATAAACTTGCTTGTGGATCTTTCCTACGCTTTCCTTGATCCCAGGATCAAATATAGCTGAGGAGGTTTGTCATGACTGGTTTGTTTTCGGTCCTTTACGCGAGAAAGACCGCCTTCGCCGGGATGTTAGTAATCTTAATGATCTTAGTTTTCGCCATATTTGCTCCCCTAATTGCTCCATATGATCCGACCTCAATGAATCCTCTGGAAAAACTTGAGCCTCCGAGCGTTAGCCACCCTTTCGGGACGGATAACTTTGGCAGAGATACATTTAGTCGCGTTGTATACGGCGCCCGAATGAGCCTTTTGGGTTCAACCGGAGTGGTTGTCTTCGCCACGATCTTTGGGGTGGCCATTGGGACCCTTTGCGGTTATTTTAAGAGTATCGAACTCATTCTAATGCGTGTAATAGATGTTCTTATGTCGTTTCCACCATTACTTTTGGCGCTTGTGCTCGTGTCTATAATGGGAAGAGGGCTTGTTAACGTCATTATTGCAGTAGGGGTGACGTATCTCACCAGGACCACGCGGATAATTTATGGCATGACGCTCAAGATCAAAGAGGAGCCTTACATAGAAGCCAGCTACGCTTCAGGGGCTACAACTTTTAGGATCTTGTTAAGACATGTGGTGCCAAATCTCATGTCGCCACTTATTGTTCAATCCACATTTACATTCGCCTTTTCGCTTTTGGAAATGGCATCGCTTGACTTCCTGGGCCTTGGTATACCGCCTGCGATCCCAAGCTGGGGAAATATGCTCAGCGAAGGCAGCATATATCTCACCAGAGCGCCGTGGCTTTTGCTTTTCCCCGGTTCATTTATAGTGCTTACGGTGTTATCTCTCAACTTAGTGGGTGACGTATTGAGGGATAGACTTGACCCGCGCTTCAGGGCTGAGATATCGGGGGTTTGATATTCAGATGATTGAGACAGACAAAAAGCTGCTCGATGCAAAGGGACTCGTGGTGGAGTTGCAAACAGAAAGAGGCGTAATCAAAGCTGTGGATGGCGCAGACATTGGCATTTGCCCTGGCGAGACTTTGGGACTCGTAGGAGAATCGGGGAGCGGCAAGACAATGACGAGCTTAGCTATTATGGGTTTGCTTCCTAAACCGCAAGGTAGGATAGCTGCTGGAAAGATTTGTTTCAAAGGGAAAAATTTGGCTAATTTGAGCGACAAGGAGATGCGCCGTATCCGCGGCAAAGAAATAGCGATGATCTTTCAAGAGCCCATGACATCGCTAAACCCAGTCTACACGATAGGAGATCAAATTGTAGAAGCGATCATTTCTCACCGTAAGATTACGCGGCGGCGAGCCATGGATTTGGCCGTGGAGATGCTTCAAAAAGTAGGCATACCAAGCCCCGAGTCGCGCGTAAGCGCCTATCCGCATGAACTCTCTGGTGGCATGAGACAGAGGGCTATGATAGCGATGGCTTTGTCGTGTGACCCTGATCTACTTATAGCAGATGAACCCACCACAGCGCTTGACGTGACGATACAAGCACAGATTTTGGATCTAATGAAAGAGTTAAAGCACAAGATTGGCATGTCGCTTTTATTGATAACCCATGCCCTCGGTATAGTGGCTGAAATGGCCGATAGGGTCTGTGTGATGTACGCAGGCAGGATTGTCGAATCAGCAAACACAAGGGATCTTTTTAAGTCCCCTTTACATCCTTATACATTGGGATTGCTCAAGTCCATACCGCGGTTGGATGAAGAGGCCGAAGAGCTTTATGCGATTCCAGGCATGGTGCCCACCCCTCAGGAGATGCCGAGCGGTTGCAAGTTTTATGATAGATGTTTTTTGAGATATAGCCGATGTGGTGCCGAGGAGCCACTCTTGTATGATGTGGAATCTATGCACTGGGTCCGCTGTTTTCGGCACGACGAGATGGCCAAAATGCGAGGCGACATTTCCAATGGTCGGCGCAGCTTTGCTTGAAATAGAAAATCTAAAAAAATTTTATCCTGTGAAGGGTGGAGTTCTACGGAGAGTTGTTGGCTACGTCAAAGCCGTAGATGGAGTGACTCTTTCAATTCATCCAGGTGAAACCGTAGGGCTTGTGGGAGAATCGGGGTGCGGAAAGTCCACTTTAGGAAAAGCTGTAATGCGCTTGATAAGCGTAACAGATGGCAGGATCACTTTTAAGGGAAAAGACTTATTATCAATGAGAAGAAAAACCTTGAGGATGGCGCGTAGAGAGATTCAAATGATTTTCCAAGACCCTTATGCTTCTCTTGACCCGCGCATGACTGTGATAGAGCTCGTAGAGGAGCCCTTAATAGTTCATGGCATTATAAAAGATAAGGGCAAGCGACGCGAGCGGGCCGCGGCGATGCTTTCTACAACTGGTTTAAGCTCTGAGTTTCTCCACAGATACCCCTTTGAGTTAAGCGGGGGACAGCGACAAAGGGTGGGTATAGCAAGGGCGCTGGTTGTGGAACCTTCTCTTGTGATTGCAGATGAGGCTGTTTCTGCCCTTGACGTCTCCGTACAGGCACAAGTCATAAACCTTTTGAAGGAACTGCGGAAAAGGCTGAATCTTACCTTTCTCTTTATAGCTCATGATTTAGCCGTGATAAAACATATAAGCGACAGAGTAGCAGTAATGTACCTGGGAAAGATTGTGGAGTTGGCCACAAAGAAGGCGCTCTTCGATTTTCCCATGCATCCTTACACTCAGGCGCTGATATCTGCCATCCCTATCCCAGATCCTTTTAGAAGAAGCGAGCGGATTATCCTTCAGGGGGATGTGCCGAGCCCCTTAAATCCGCCTTCAGGGTGTAGATTTCACCCGAGGTGTCCTAAGGTTATGCCTATTTGCTCGCGGGAGGAGCCGCGTTTTTTAGAGCACGGTGGCGAGCACAGCGTAGCTTGCCATCTATATACATGAAGTTGTAGGGAAGGAGAATTATTGTGGACAATATTTACGAAAAGTTGGGCGTAAAAAGGTTGATCAATGCCGCTGGCACTTATACGATGGTTGGCGGCTCCAGGATGAGCGAAAGGACATTGGAAGCTATGCGATCTGCCGCAGGCTCCTTTGTTGATATAAGAGAGCTTCAACGTGCGGTTCACAAACGCTTGGCGGAACTCACCAAGAATGAAGCCGCTTGTGTTACTACAGGTGCGGCGGCGGGAATATATGTGACAATTGCTTCTTGTGTGGCGGAAAAGCTTGACAAGCCCTTTGCTCACCTCTCCAAAGACGAAGTAGAAAAATGCGAAGTAATCATCTACCGAGCCCATAGAAATCCTTACGATTGGGCAGTGCGCCAGCTCGGCGTAAAACTTGTGGAAGTGGGGTATCCTAACGAAATACAGCCCGCTGCAGCAAAGGATCTGGAACATGCGATAGGGGAACACAGCGCCGCTATATTCTATGTAGCTCAGAACAGAGGTGGGTGGACTGCACCAGGAGCTTTGGATTTAGAGAGCGTTATCTCCGTGGCGAAGGGGGCAAACCTTCCTGTAATTGTAGACGCCGCCGCTCAGCTTCCCCCAGTGGAGAACCTGTGGAATTTCACTGATATGGGAGCTGCCGCAGCTATCTTTAGCGGTGGAAAGGATCTGCGCGGTCCTCAGGCGAGCGGTCTTGTGGTGGGTAAGAGGTTCCTAATTGAGCGCATCGTTGAGACGAATTTCCCCAACTACGGTATCGGGAGGATGCTCAAAATAGGTAGGGAAGAGTTGGTTGGTTTGCTCGTGGCTGTAGAGGAATATGTATCAATGGGTAATAGCCGTAAAAGAGAGTGGTGCGAAGGGCAAGTAAAGCGCATCAGCGATGTTCTTGCAGGATTTTGTGGAATTTCAGTAGAACGGAGTTTCCCCAACGAAGCTGGTCAACCCATCCCTCGCGCACTGGTTCGTTTCTCTAGTACCATAGATGAGCCAGCAAAGCGAGTTTTGGAGGAACTTATGAGAGGTGATCCAGGAATATTTGTTATGGCTGCTTCTGATGATGCCATCTTCATAAACCCTATGACTCTTGAAGAGGGCGAAGTAGAAGTAGTAATTAAAAGACTGAAAGACATAGCTTTGCAATTAAATAATTTTAAGAGGTGATAAAGATGAAGAAAGAGATAAGAACTAAGGACGCGCCAATGCCAGCGGGGCCATATTCACAGGGGATCATCGTCGGCAACAGAATATATGTAGCCGGTCAAGGTCCATCAAACCCGGCGACAGGGAAGGCTCCTGAGGGAATAGAAGAGCAGACCAGACAGGTTCTAAAGAATATCCAAGCTATTTTAGAAGCCGGAGGAGCCAAACTCGACGACGTAGTTAAAGTGACTGCACACCTGGCAGACCTAAAATATTTCACTGCCTTTAACGAAGTGTATAAGACTTTTTTCAAAGAACCATTTCCTGTGCGCACCACCGTGGGAAGCCAACTCAAGGATATACTGGTAGAGATCGACGTAATAGCCGAACTCGCCTAACCGGCGATAACGCTTGAGAGCGGCAACTGCCATGTCAGAAAATCCTCTTGTTAACCTACGCGGAAAAGGAGTCATGCTTTTAAAGGGTGGGCGTGTAATCGATCCCAAAAATGGAATTGACGAAGTCCGCGATGTAGCCATAAAGGACGGCAAGGTCCTGGCTATAGAGAGGGAAATAAACGTAGCCGGAATGGATAAAGTTATAGATGTGCGTAATCTCATCGTCACACCTGGTGTGGTAGACATTCACACGCATCTTTTTGCCACGACCTGGCTGCCCGATGCGTGGGCTGGGGAAAAGAGCGTCTTGCCCGATGGCTTTAGCTTTAGAAGCGGCGTTACCACCATGGTAGACGCGGGAAGCGCAGGTAGGCGCACTTTTGAGATTTTTAGAACCACCGTGATCGAGAGGGCAAAGACGCGCGTCTTTGCCCTCATTAACATCGCTAGCTACGGCATGATAAACGACATGATCGAGCAGTATCCAGAAGACTTTGACCCTAAAGCCACTGCCGAGATGGCTTTGAAGCACAAGGATGTAGTAGTAGGGATAAAAAGCGCTCATTATTGGCGCCCAGATTGGACTTCTGTGCAAATGGCAATGGAGGCAGGAGAGGCATCTGGTCTCCCAGTGATGGTGGACTTTGGATATTTTCGCAAAGAGAGACCATATTGGGAGCTGGTAACAAAAGTATTAAGGCCCGGGGATATTAGCACCCACTGCTTCAGAGGACCTGTCCCCATAGTCAGAAGTGATGGCGAGCTTTATCGGTATCTCTTTGAGGCGCGCGATAGAGGTGTACTCTTCGACTTGGGACATGGCGGGGGAAGCTTTCTCTTTAGAAACGCTCTCCCTGCTATTCGAGGTGGGTTTTACCCCGATTCTATTTCTACAGATCTCCATACCGATAGCATGAACGCAGGGATGATGGATATGCCTACCACCATGTCCAAGTGCCTCGTCATGGGGATGTCGCTTCATGATGTAGTTGCCCACTCTACACACATTCCTGCTCAGATGATAGGGCATCCTGAGCTCGGGCATTTGTCTGTGGGTGCACCTGCGGATATAGCCGTTTGGAGGCTGTTAGAAGGATGCTTTGGCTACAAGGATTCCCATGGTGGCAGGCTCTATGGGAATAAAAGGCTCCTTTGTGAGATGACGCTAAAGGGTGGGGATGTGGTTTGGGACCTAAACGCTCGAGACGCTGTCGATTATGAGATGTTAGGACAAACTTATGGGATCAGAGAAGGGGAATTTCTCATTCCTCCACCCTAATAACAAAAACTGCCCCTGTAGGTTAGATTTGATAGAAGGAAGACAGAGGCTCGGAACGGCATATTGAACTTGAAGAGCGATATTTTAAAGGAGGAATTATGGGTTTGAGAATCAGTCAAAGGGCAAAAAGAGTTCCTCGTTCGGGCATACGTGAGATGTTTGATATGGCCCCTAAGTATAAAAACGTTATCAGCCTCGGTATAGGGGAGCCGGGGTTTCCGACGCCTAAGCATATCGTAGAAGCGGGGGCTAACGCGCTATATGAAGGGCATACCAAATATACGCCTAACGCCGGGATTTCCGACTTACGAAAAGCCATCGCAGAAAGGGCATCTTTGGATGGTCTTAGCGTTGACCAGCAAAATGTAATAATAACTGCAGGAGCAGGCGAAGCGGTCTTGCTTGCCCTATTGGCGACTGTGGATCCGGGGGACGAAGCCCTCCTGCCTGACCCATGTTGGCCTAATTACTTTGGGCAGGTTGCGCTCTCCGGTGCTCGAATGAATTTTGTGAGGACATACGAGCGCGATCATTTTCACTTGAAAGCCGAAGCGATTGAAAAAACCATAAGCGACCGCACTCGAGTTGTCATCATCAATTCTCCTTCTAACCCAACAGGGGCCGTCTTAAATAAACAAGAGCTTGAAGACATCGCAAAGGTTATTCTGGATCGCGATTTGGTTGTAATTTCGGACGAAACTTACTCAAATATCCTCTTCGACGGAAGAAGACACACATGCATCGCTTCTTTGCCTGACATGGCAGACCATACGATCGTTATAAACAGCTTTTCTAAGACTTATGCCATGACGGGGTGGAGGGTAGGCTATGCAATAGGCCCATCGGATGCAATAAGTCAGATGGCAAAGCTACAGGAGAGCGTATCCTCTTGCGTAAATGCGGCTGCTCAACAGGCATGTTTGGCTGCTCTAAAAGGGCCGCAGGATTGTGTCAAAGAAATGGTTGAGGGGTACAGAGAGCGCAGAGATTTGCTCTTAAGCGGGTTAGCGGAACTCCCAGGAATCGAGTGCCTAATGCCTGAAGGGAGTTTTTATGCGTTCCCCAACATAACGAAGTTCGGCCTTTCTTCGAAGGACTTTGCCCTTATGCTCTTAGAAAAGACGCAAGTGGTGGTAGTTCCGGGTTCGGCTTTCGGCGAAGGAGGCGAGGGATACCTTAGGGTTTCTTTTTGCGGAAGCATTGAGAGCATAAAGGAGGTTCTAAGTCGGTTGCAGAATTTGCTACGTTAAACTGAAATGATAGGTGCATTTACATAACAATAGAAGGAGGGCAACATGAAATGAAAACGCAAGGTTCGCGGTTTGCTTTGTGGCTTTTAGCGGCTTCTGTTCTCGGTGGCATTGTAGGCTATATAGTTGGCGAACCCATTAACGTTATTAAACCGCTGGGAGATCTCTTTTACAGGCTTTTGTTTATGATAGTGCCAATCTTAGTGTTTTTCTCCCTTTGCTCTTCTTTCGCGCGAGTAGGCGATATACGTCAACTAAGCAAATGGGCTGGGAAAATAGTCGGCTGGTTTGTGATAACAACTCTAATAGGTTCTGTTATAGGAATTGTAGTTGGTTTAATTTGGAAACCTGGGGCTGGCCTTGTGGTGAAAGGCCTTACTGAAGCTCCCAAAGTGGCAGAGTTTAGCGCCGCGACTTTTCTTGAATGGATCCCTCAGAATGGTATCGGTGCAATAGCTGAAGGCAACATAATTCAAATCGTTATATTTGCAATTATTATTGGTATCGCAGTTTCATTATTACCTGAAGGGAAACATAAACAAATATTGCAAGACTTAATCGTTGCAGGAACCGACCTATTCATAACTGTCGCCGGATGCGTCCTTTATTATGCGCCTATTGGAGTATTTGCCTTGATGGCTACTTCAGTGGCAGCATTTAGAGGTGCGCTATTGATGGAAATGGCGAATTTCCTCACTGCTTACACTGTAGGTTTTATATTCCACATATTATTTGTGTACGGATTTCTCTTTTGGGCTATGACAAGATTAAATCCTTTCCAGTTTTTTAAGAAGGCGTTGCCAGCCTTGCTTACGGCCTTTACAACCTGCAGTAGTGCTGCGACTTTGCCTGTTACGCTTCGCTGTACTGAGGAAATGGGGGTGCATGAGGAGTTGAAAAACTTCGGCATACCTTTGGGCATGACTTTTAACATGGACTCCATGGCCATTGAAATACCGCTTTATATTATGCTGGGGATGTTTGCTATTAATATGCAGCCTACGATTGCTGAATTAATACAGTTTTTATTCCTCGGTTTAGCGTTCTCTATCGGTTGCGCTGGAGTGCCAGGTGGCGGCATAGCTATAGCGGTTATTCTTGTTAAGGCTTTTAATTTGCCGGAAGATGTCGTGGCGTGGATCGCCGCCGTATTTGCTTATTTAGACATAACAGGCACACCTATGAACGTTTGGGGTGACATGATATCCACAACTATCGTGGCTAAAAGAGAGGGCTTGCTTGATATGGAGAAATTTAACTCTTAGGAGGTCAAATTTACGACGTGAAGATTGAGGATGTGAAGGCGCACGTGATGCAAGCGGAGCTTAAGGAGCCATTTGGGTTTTCTCAGTGGTGGTTCCATAAGCGGGGCGCCATGATAGTGGAGGTTATAACGGATGAAGGCCTGGTTGGGTGGGGTGAAGCTTACGGTCCGCCTGAGGCCACCGGCGCCATATTGGAAAAGCTTTATAAACCTCTTGTGGTAGGCAAGGACCCTTTTCAAGTAAGCGTCTTCTGGGAAGAGCTTTACAACCGCTTTAGGGATTACGGGCAAAAAGGGGTCATGGTAGCTGCTTTAAGCGGTTTGGACATCGCCTTGTGGGACCTGATGGGCAAAGCCTTGGGCGTTCCGGTCTACAAGCTTTTGGGCGGCGCGTTCCGGAACGAAGTCTCCGCCTACGCTACGGGGTTATACCTCAAGCGGACGGACGACGTGCCAAAAGAATTGGCACACGAGGCCGAATGCCACGTCAAGGCCGGTTTTAAGGCCATGAAGATGAAGATAGGTTATGGATACGAGCGCGACGTGGTGTATGTAAAAGCAGTGAGAGATGCGATAGGCCCTGGCGTCGAGCTCATGGTAGACGCGAATCACGCCTACGACGCCTCGAGCGCTATAAGGGTCGGAAGGGGCATCGAGTCTTTCGAGATCGGGTGGTTCGAGGAGCCGGTGCCACCTGAGGACATACAAGGCTATATCGAGGTCAAGCGTGCGCTTTCTATCCCTGTTGCTGGAGGGGAGTGCGAGTACACGCGCTTTGGCTTCAGAGAGCTTTTGTCCAAGCGGGCGGTGGATATCGTGCAACCGGATACGTGTTCCACCGGCGGGCTTTCCGAGTGCAAGAAGATCGCCGCCATGGCGAGCGCCTGGGGCGTGAGATATCTCCCCCACGTCTGGGGAAGCGGCGTTGCCTTAGCGGCGAATTTGCACCTCATAGCTGCGATTCCGCCCGCTTCTATGTCCGCAAACCCCGTTGAGCCTATTTTTGAATACGACACCACGGAAAACCCTTTTAGGACAGAGCTGCTCCTTGAGCCTATCATTCCACAAAACGGCTCGCTTAAAATACCGCAAGGGCCGGGCTTGGGCATCGATGTGGACAGAAAGGTCCTAAATCGCTACTCTTGTAAGTGAATCTACTTTACGTTTTAGGAGGATGGACATGAGCGGTAAATTTAAGGTAGTGATCACGGATTGCGATCATCCGTCGGTGGACGAGGAGCGCGAGGTATTAAAAGAACTTGATGCAGAGGTTGTGCTGGCTCAGTGCAAGACCGAGGATGAAGTTATATCGGTGGCGCGCGATGCCGACGGCATCCTGAACCAGTATGCCCCAATTACGCGCAAGGTCATAAATTCGCTGGAGCGTTGCAAGGTGATAGCTCGGTATGGCGTCGGCGTAGATAGCATAGATGTGGATGCTGCCACAGAGCGGGGCATCATCGTGGCCAACGTGCCCGATTATTGCGTCGATGAGGTTTCGAGCCACGCAATAGCGCTGCTCATGGCCTGCGCCAGGAAGGTGGTCTTCTTGGATCGCTACGTGGGAGAACGCAGGTGGGATGTGACTCTCGCAGCCCCCATCTTTCGTTTGCAGGGTAGAGTCTTGGGCCTCTACGGCCTCGGAAGGTTGGGCTTTGCCACCGCCAAGAAGGCCAAAGGATTGGGGCTTCATATAATAGCCTACGATCCCTATGTCCTGCGCTCGGACGAGGTTGAGTTAGTCACATTTGAAGATCTCTTGAAGCGTTCGGACTTCATCTCTATTCATGCTCCGCTCACCAAAGAGACGCGCCACGCCTTTGGCGAAGCCGCGCTGCGTTCGATGAAAAAGACCGCCTACCTCGTAAATACGTCAAGGGGGCCGCTCGTGGACGAGGCGGCGTTGTACAAGGCATTGAAAGAGGGGTGGATCGCCGGAGCGGCTATCGACGTGATGGAGCATGAGCCGCCGGATTGGGATAATCCCCTTTTCAGCGTGCGGGATAAGCTAATAGTTACACCGCACGCCGCCTATTATTCCGAGGAATCCTACGTGGAATTAAAAAGGAAGACGGCGTTGGCAGTTGCGAAGGCGTTGAAGGGCGAGCGCCCTGACTCGGTGGTGAATAAAGCGGTGCTCGAAAAGGCATAGCCTTTGGAGGTAAAGATTCGACCATGCACATAACTGCCGTAGACTCTTTCGTCTTGCACGTCCCTGTGACGGGTGGCCATATCGAGGACAGCTCCCATAAGGTCGATCGCTGGGGAGTGCCCATGGCGCGCATCGAAACCGATAGTGGAATCGTGGGTTTCGGCTATACGGGCACCCACGGTCACCTGCCCACCGATAGGCTCATAGCTGAGTGCATAAAAGAGGCGTATGGACCGCTTCTCATCGGCGAAGATCCCACCTCGACGGAAGCCCTTTGGAACAAGCTGTATAACTACTCTCCGATTCGGTGGGTCGGAAGGAGCGGCATAACGCACCTTGCCTTGAGCGCAGTCGATATAGCCCTCTGGGACATAAGGGCCAAGGCGGCTGTAGTGCCCCTGTGGAAATTGCTGGGCGGCGACGAAGGTAAGCGCATAGAGGCATATAACACCGATTGGGGATGGCTCCACCTTTCTTTGGAGACATTGGTCTCAGGGTGCAAAAGGTTGGTAGAGGAAGAGGGTTATAACGGCGTAAAGATAAAATTGGGAAGCAGCGACATCTCGATTGACAGAAAGAGGATCACTGCCGTGCGGGACGCCATTGGTCCCGAGAGGAAATTGATGGTGGATGCCAACGGAAAATTTGACTTGCCGACGGCCTTGCGCATGGGGAAGTGTTTATGCGATTACGATGTAGTTTGGTTTGAGGAACCGCTTTGGTTTGAAGACTTGCTCGGCCACGTTCGCCTCGCGAACGCGATAGATACGCCCATAGCCTTGGGAGAGCAGCTCTATGCGCTTTGCGACTTTGCGAACTTCATCGCTATGGGCGCTGTGCACATCGTGCAGGCAGATGTAACGAGATTAGCCGGCATAACGGAATGGCTCAAAGTGGCCGATCTGGCTTATGCCCATCGTTTGCCGGTGGTGCCCCATGTGGGGGATATGGCCCAAGTACACTTACACCTGTCCATCGCTCACCCCGCCTGCGATACGCTCGAATATATCCCTTGGCTCAAAGAAGTATTTGAAGAACCTGCGAGGGTATGCAGCGGGCGTTTTTGTATCCCCCGGATGCCCGGGGCCAGCACGACGCCTACAGAGAGTGCGCTTGCGCGCTTTCGCGTAGCCTGAGTTCGATACCTGTCTTAAGAAGGGGTTGATCTAATGAAAGCAGTAGAGGTCGCTCGTCCTGGTGTGTTGGCGATCGCCGAAAGGCCCATGCCGCCAGATCCCGGCCCGGATGAAATTTTGATCAAGGTAAAGGCCGTTGGGATATGCGGCTCTGACATGCACGTCTACCGTGGCAGGTCCGCCTTTGCCACTTACCCTCGCGTCATAGGGCATGAGATATCGGGCGAGGTTGCATCCGTAGGCAAAGGCGTCTTGGGCCTCTCTGCAGGTGACAAGGTCGTCGTGGACCCCGTCATCTCCTGCGGTAGTTGTTATGCCTGCCGACTTGGGAGGCCCAACGTCTGCAGAGATGTAAAGTGTCTGGGTGTTCACGTGGACGGTGGGGCCCAAGAATACATCATAGCCACGAGGGACAAAGTCTACAAAGTCTCCCAATCTCTTTCTTTCGAGGCGGCGTCCACCGTCGAGCCTTACAGCATCGCCGCACAGGCCTTAAGCCGCGGCAGGGCTGTCGGTGACGATATGGCGCTCGTGTGCGGCGCAGGCCCCATAGGCCTCGTCATACTCCAGGGGTTGAAGGCCCTCGGGGCCAAGGTGGCCGTCGCCGATGTGGTGGATTCGCGCCTTAAGATGGCTGTCTCTTGCGGAGCGGATGCAGTTGTTAACAGCAGCACCCAAGACCTCGAGCGTTTCGCCGTGGATTTTACCGGCAGCGAGGGTTTTCCTCTCATATTCGAGGCTACCGGAAGCATTCAGGTGCTCGAGCTTGTCGTATCGAAACTGGCTTCGCAAGCTGGGAGGGTGGTCGTTTTGGGCTACCCGCCCGAGAAGGCCCAAATTTCTCCCCTTGACATCATGCGCAGGGAACTTGATATATTAGGTTCGAGGTTAAACAATAAACAATTTCCTACCGCGATCAAATGGGTAGAAAGGGGTGATGTAGACCCTTCCAAAATCATCTCTCACGCGTTCCCGTTTCAAGATGCGCAAAAGGCCATCTCTTTCATCGAGGAGAATCCGCACGAAGTGTGCAAGGCGATCCTTAAGTTTTAGGGAGGTGAGCGTGCTATGAAAGGAAGGTTGGTTTTTAAGGCGGCATGTTTGGTCGTGGCGTTGGCTGTGGCGGTTGCGGTTTCGAGCGTTGCTGTCCCGGGGCAGGCAGCGGACAAAAAGGTCTTGAGGCTCGCCCACGTCTATGCTCCTGATCATCCTTTCAACGACGGCATGAAGGAAATGGCGGAACGGGTAAAAGAAAGGACGAATGGGACGATCGAGATCCAGGTATTTCCCGCTGGGCAATTGGGGTCTGAAGAGGACATCGCGGAGAGCGTCTCCCAGGGGATAATCCAGATGGCCATCGTGGGCCCTGGCGAGCTGGGCAAGCGCTACACCCCTGTGCTCGTCTTCGACGGCCCCTATACGTTCCGCAGCGTAGATCACGCCCTCAAGGTGGCCCGCGGGGAGGTAGGCAAAGAGCTCTGGGATGCCCTGGAGGAGAAGTCGGACATAAGAGTGTTAGACGTGATGTACTACGGCACGCGCTACGTCACCACGTCTAAGGTCCCGGTGCGCACCCCCGAAGACTTAAAGGGACTCAAGATGCGCGTTCCCAATCAGCCGATGAGCATCGCCATCATGCAATCCTTCGGCGCCAAGCCCACGCCTATGGCACTGTCCGAGGTCTATCTCGCCCTCCAGCAAGGCGTTGTAGACGGCCAGGAAAACCCGTTGCCCACGATCGTGACGCAGAAGTTCAACGAGGTCCAAAAATACTTGAGCCTCACAGGTCACGTGATCCAGATGACCCCCATCGTCATAAATTCCAAAGTCTATGCCGGACTTTCAGATGAGGAAAAGCGTATCCTCGAGGAGGAGGCCAGGCGCGCAACTGACGCTACGAACCAGAAGGTCCTCGAGACCGAAAAGCAGATAATAGAGGAAATAAGAGCTTCCGGCCAGATGGAAGTCATAGAGCCGGATATCGAGGCCTTCAGGCGCGCCGCTCAGCAGGCCATCGACGAGAATATCGATAAATGGGGAAGGGAGCTGTATCAGAAGATACAGTCGGTGGAATAGCAGGGGTTGAGGGGGCCTGGAATTTCAGGCCCCCTCATGCTCGATCGGCGAGGTGAAGCGGCGTGGTGTGGTTGTGCAGAGGTCTTGTCAAATGCATGGACAAATTAGACGAGCTTTTTTTGATCGCTGGGACGTTGGCCATGGGTTTTGCCCTCACGTTGCAGATAATCATGCGGTATGTCTTCAATAGTCCGCTGGTTTGGAGCGAAGAGTTCGCTCGCTATATTTATATATGGATCTGTTTTATCGGCGTTGGCTACGGCGTGCGGAAAAACCTTCATATAAAAATGGAGGCCTTTATGAATATTTTTCATCACAATGTCCAAAAGTATGTGGAGATAGCGACGACTATAGCGATGATGGCCTTCGTGGCGTCAATCATTCCTTCTGGCATACGGTACACCGTCGCCGTAAGCCGCATCCCATCGCCGGCGATGGAGATCCCTATGAGCTGGGTGAGTGCCTCTGTGCCGATAGGGTTGATCATAGGAGAGGTGCGGCTTCTGCAAAAGCTTTTAAAGCTGCTCTTGGCAGGAGGGCTTTGACGTGCTGCTTTTGGCGTTCACCTTCATTCTGCTTTTGCTGTTGAGGGTGCCTGTCTCTTTTACGCTCCTTATGAGTTCACTGGTCTACATATTCGCCAATGACATACCGCTTCGGGTGGTGACGCAACGCCTCATGGCGGGGCCCGACTCCTTCCCTCTCATGGCCGTTCCTTTCTTCATGCTGGCAGGTTCGATCATGAATACCGGTGGCATAACGAGCAGGATCTTCAACTTCGCGGATAAAATGGTGGGACATTACACGGGTGGATTGGGGCATGCGAACATCCTGGCGAGCATTATATTCTCCGGCATGTCCGGCACCGCCATAGCCGATGTAGGTGGCTTGGGGGCCATAGAGCTGAAAGCGATGAGAGACGCAGGTTATCCCGATGACTTCAGCCTCGCCGTCACGGCCGGATCGAGCACTATAGGTCCTATAATACCGCCGAGCGTGCCGGCCGTGGTCTTCGGCGCGATAGGCGGAGTCTCTATAGGGAGGCTCTTCATAGGCGGCATCGTCCCAGGCCTCTTGATGGGCCTTGCTCTGTCTATCTTGGTCTACTTCCAGAGCAAAAGGGCCGGGTATCCCAAGGGGAAGAAGGCCAGCGCGCGAGAGCGGCTTATTGCCCTTAAAGAAGCCTTCTGGTCGCTCCTTACCCCGGTGATAATCTTAGGCGGCATCATGGGAGGCATCTTTACGCCCACAGAAGCTGCCATTATCGCTACGCTTTATAGCTTAGCCTTGGCGCTATACTACAAAGAGTTTGGGATAAGGGATATCCCTAAGATTGTGCTCGATACAATAGGCACTATGGTGAGCGTCCTCTTCATAGTGGCTACAGCCTCTCTTTTCGGTTGGGTTTTAGCGGTGTCTCAGGTTCCCCAAGCTGTCACGAGCATCTTTGTGAGCTATTTTTCAAGCAAATACACGGTGCTGCTTGCCATTATGGCCTTGCTCTTCTTTGTTGGAACATTTATGGAGACGATAGCGGCCATCACCATCCTCACTCCCATACTGATGCCTGTGGCTAACCACTTCGGTATAGATCCGGTTCATTTCGGGTTGCTTTTAATCCTTAATCTGATGATAGGCCTTATGACACCGCCGGTTGGCATGGTTCTTTACGTACTGTCCAGCGTCTCTGGCGTTCCATTTGAACGGATCGCCAAATCGTGCATCCCTTATGTTGTATTGTTAACGATCATATTATTGATTTTCTTATTCTTCCCCCAGATAGTATTGTTTTTGCCGAATCTCTTGTTCGACTGAGGAGAGTTGCGGAGGTCTGTTGACATGAGAGAAAAACAGGGCGTACGAGTATTAGACAGAGCACTTTCGGTTCTCAACTTCATGGCTGAGGAAAGAAGGCCTGTGGGCATCACAGAAATAGCTGAAGTCACTCGGTTGTCCAAAGCTACCGTGCACAGGATATTAGCCACGCTTCAATCACATGGTGTAGTGCTGAAGGATAGAGAAAGCAAATACCAGATAGGGCCGGCGGTCCTGCTGTGGGCGGAGTCGCACCGCCGGGCTTCGAGCCTTTTGGAGATCTCGCGTCCGCATCTCGAATCGTTGTGGGAGCTTTCCAAAGAGACAGTTCATCTCTTCGTATACGAAAACGGTGTGGCCTATTACTTGGAAAAGCTTGAAAGCCCCCATCCTGTGGGGATGCGGTCGAGGATCGGTGCGCGGTTAAGCCTTTACTCCACATCTGCCGGCAAAGCGATCTTGGCGGCGCTGCCCGAAGACGAGCTGTGCAGGTATTTGAGCGAGACGGCGCTTGAGCCCAAGACGGGACACACCAAGAGCAATCCCGAAGAGCTGCGCGAGGAGCTGGAGATGATACGCCAGCGAGGCTATGCGGAGGACAACCAGGAAAATGAGGAGGGTATCCGCTGCGTAGGGGCTGCCATTCTCGACTTTCGGGGCTATCCGGTGGGGGCGGTGAGCATCTCGGCTCCGGCGTATCGCTTTTCGGGCGCGAAGTCTTCTCGATTGGGGGAGAAGGTCAAAGAAGCGGCGCTTCTCATATCGAGGGAGCTGGGCTACAAGAGATAGAAAGCGAGGGGGGTGGTAGATGTTTGAGATTGAACGGCGTCTGGGAGTCTATGCTTTCCACTATCAAAATAGAGACCGAAGGAGGTGTGGGCGATGAGAAAGGCGTTTTTGGCCATGCTCTGTGCGGTGCTCGTGTTTGTACCCGTAACTGCTTCAGGCGAGTGGAAGCCGGACAAGCCCATCACGTGCATCGTCCCGTGGGCTGCAGGTGGCTCCACGGACCAGATAACGCGCGTCTGCGCCGGGGAACTTGAGGGCGCGTTGGGGCAGAAGATCGTGATCGTGAACCAACCGGGTGCTTCCGGTTCTGTGGGCACGAAGACGGTTCTGGACGCCGAGAGAGACGGCTATACGTGGGCCTCTGGAGCAGTGGCAGACCTTGGCACCTATAAGGTCATGGGTTTTTTGGACACCACCCTCGACGATTGGCATTTGTATCTGAGCGTGGCTAACGTCATAGTGATCTCGGTGCATCCCGATACTCCGTATAAAGATTTCGGGTCGCTTTTGGCTGCCTTCAGAGAAAAGCCGGGAGAGATCCCCGTGGCCACGGCCGGGGAGGTCTCGGGAGGACGCGTTGGCATGGAGAGCTTGCGCAAATATGGCGACTTCGAATATAAGCATGTGCCGTATGCTGGCGGTAACCCGGCAGTGGTGGCCTGTGTGAGCGGGGAGACGCCCGTGGTCTGTCAGCTTGCCTGCGAACAGGTGGACATGATCAGGGCGAAGCGCCTTCGCCCCTTGGCGGTGCTCGATGTCTCTCCTTTGGAAGTGAAGGACTATGGGGCAATTCCACCTGTGACCAACTGGCTTTCCGATTTCAAGTCAATACCCTTTTACTTTGGCATATTCATACCTAAGGGCGTGCCGAATGAGGTGATAAGCACTCTCGATAAGCTCTGGGTGGACATAATAGGCAACTCTCAAGTGGTGAAGGACTATGCCTTAGACAGAGGAGCGGTCTTCGACCCAGCGGTAGGCAAAGAGGCCAGAGAGAAAGCGTTCACCCTCACTCAAACCGTGGCTTGGCTTTACTACGATTTGGGCAGGGCCAAGGTGTCCCCCGAAGAAGTGGGGATTCCGCGGCCGTAGGATGGTAAGGCTCGAGGGGAAAGGGATCGCCTCCTCCCCTCGAGCATAGAGGAAGGTGTTTGGCACATGAGAGAGACCAATCTGCCTAAGGCAGATTTTGTGACGTCCATCGTCATTATGGCGTTGGGCGGAGGGGCCGTTGTGCTCTCCTGGACGATGCCCACCTTTAGCGAGGTGGGAGCTCATAAATATTCTGCCCCGGGCGTCGTCCCCGGCTTTTTGGGGGTAGTGCTCTTGTTCCTGGGGGGCGCCCTTTTCGTCCGCTCGATCCGAGCCGGTGGCTACAGGTTGGGCATCACGCTCGAAAGGTTGAGGATGTTTTTTGCGAACGCCTCTATAGCGCGATTTTTTACTGCATTAGTTCTATCGATGGCTTATGTGTTGCTGTTGGGTAAGGTCAGTTATTTCCCCCTCACGGCTGTCTACATCCTGACTTTTGTGCTCGCCTTCCAACTGTGGTTGGAAAAAGTCCCTCGTTCTCAAGGAAAGGTATGGGCCTTTGCCGTGGGCGAGGCGATCGTCGTCGCTGCTGTCATAGCTTTGACGTTCCGCTACCTCTTTTTGGTTAGGTTACCCTGAAGTGGGGTGATCAGTAGGTGCTGGAGGGTTTAGGAATTTTTGCAGGGGAATTGGTGAAATTTTTGACCCCAAGGCTTTTGTTCGACGTGCTGTGGAGCACACAGCTTGGAATCATAGTGGGAATGCTTCCCGGGCTCACCGCCACCATGGGCGTTGCCCTTATGACCACGCTCACCTATAAGTTCGAACCATCTCATGCCATATTGGTGCTCATATGCATGTATGTGGGCAGCATTTTCGGCGGCAGCAGGACGGCCATTTTGATAAACATCCCGGGCACGCCGGCAAATGCTGCCACGACTGTAGATGGCAATCCGTTGGCCAAACAAGGGAGAGCAGGTGAGGCTATGGGCCTCGCTACGACGGCATCATTTCTGGGCTCTGTATTTGGTGTTTTAATGCTTGCTATTTTCACCCCTATGATTGGAAACATCGCATTGGAGTTCCACTCCTTTGAGTATTTTTGGCTCGCCATCTTCGGAGTCACGATCTGCGGCACCCTCACAGGCGCCAAAGATCCGCTCAAAGGATGGATATCCGGCTTTTTCGGCCTTTTGGTGGCCATGGTCGGGATGGAGGGGATGCATGCCTACAGTCGCTTTTCCTTCGGCAGCGTAAACCTCGCCGGGGGCGTACAGCTGCTTCCCGCGATGATAGGGATCTTTGGCTTCTCTGAAGTCCTCATGGTAATGAAGCAACCGGCAGCCCAGGTGGTGAGCACATCGGTGGAGAGGGTTTTGCCGCGATTTAAGGAGATCTTCAAGTACTGGAGGACCATACTCCGCTCAGGCATAATAGGTACGATCATCGGCGCCATCCCTGGAGTGGGGGAGGATATAGGCGCTTGGGTCTCCTACGATTTCGCCAGGAGGGCCAGCAAGGAAAAAGAGAAATTCGGCAAGGGAAGCATCGAGGGATTGATAGCCGCCGAGACGGGCAACAATGCCGCTGTAGGAGGTGCAGTGATACCAGTTCTATCCCTGGCGGTGCCTGGCTCTGCTCCTGCAGCCGTACTTTTGGGAGCCATGTTGATCCACGGCGTGCGCCCTGGGCCGCTTTTGATGGTGGAGTCGCCACAGTTCGTCTACCAGGTAGTGTGCATGTTTCTGTTGGCTACTTGTGCCATGTTTGTATTGGGATTATCCCTCGTGCGCTCCTTTGTGAAGTTACTTTCCATTCCGAGGGAAATGCTCATGCCGGCGGTATTCGCCCTCTGCGTCATAGGCTCTTACGCCCTTTCGGGGAAGCTTTTCGACGTGATGGTGATGGCGGTATTCGGGATCATAGGTTATGCCATGAAGGAGATGGATTACCCAGTGGCGCCGGCCATGTTGGGGATCATATTGGGGGATCTTTTGGATAACAACCTCCGCCGCAGCCTCGTCCTCACGAACGGCAGTCTGATTCCTTTTTTCACCAGGCCTATATCCCTTATTTTGTTTCTGGCGATCCTTTTCACGGTTTTGGGCAGAATAGAACCCGTCAGGAGGCTTGTTGGAAGGGCCTTTGGCAGAAGTGCACGATGAGGGGGCTGATAAATTATGAAAAGAGTGACGGTTGGCATAGCAGGCAGCGGTTTCGTGGCCGATATCCACGGGAAAGCCTACAAAAGGGTGCATGGTGTTGATGTGAAGATTAAGGCCGTTGCTGCCACGGGGAGCAATATGCCGCGCACCGAGGCTTTTATGACGCGCTTCGGCGTGGAAGATTTCTATGATGACTTCGACGAATTGCTGAAAGATCACGAGATCGACGTGATCGACATATGCACTCCTGTCTATCTGCATGCCGAAATGATCGTCAAGGCTTTGGAGGCGGGCAAACATGTCATCTGTGAAAAGCCGCTCACAGGTTATTGCGGTGAAGGCGGCGAAGAAGAGCCTATAGGCAAGAACGTATCCAGGGTAAAAATGCACGAGGCGGTGCTCGCTACCGTAGAGCGGATCGGCGAGGCTGTCAGGGAAAGCGGCAGGCTCTTTATGTATGCCGAGAACTGGGTATACGCCCCTGCCATACAGAAGGCAGTCGAGATCATAAAGAAAGCGGGAAGCCACATCCTTTTTCTAAAGGGGGAAGAGAGCCATAGCGGTTCCCATGCTCCTCATGCTGCCAAGTGGAGCATGACTGGCGGAGGCGCACTGATACGCCAGGGATGTCATCCCTTGTCAGCGCTCTTATATCTTAAACGGGCTGAACGCGACAGTATGGGAGTAAAAGAAGTGGTGGCTGATGTTGGAGTCTTGACCGAAGGGCTGCCTTCCCAGAGGAAGCGCTTTATCGAGGCCAGCCCTATGGATGTGGAGGATTGGGCCATCGCAAGCCTCACATTTAACGACAATACGAAGGGCCTCGTCATAGCGGGGGATGTCGTCTTGGGGGGGACGCGCAACATAGTTGAACTATATTGCGACAACGGCGTCGAGATCTGCAACATTGCCCCTAACGACGCCATGCTGACCTATTTCCCCGACCCGGGTTTCTTGAAAGACGTCTACATAACTGAGAAGGTGGAGACCAAGGGAGGTTGGCAGAGCGTATTTCTCGAGGAGGAGCTCATGAGGGGTTACGCCTGGGAAATACAAGATTTCATGGAATGTGTCGTCACTGGCCGCGAGCCCATATCCGGTTACGAGCTCGCTGCCGAAACGGTCAAGGTCACCTATGCCGCCTACCTTTCGGCCGAAGAGGGGCGAAGGGTGAGGTTATGAATATCTCTAAAACTGAATGCGATGTGCTGGTGGTGGGTTCGGGCGGAGCGGCCCTGAGGGCTGCCATCGCCGCTAAGGAGGTCTCCCCGCAGGCGCGCGTCCTGGTCCTCACCAAAGGCGAATTGGGGAAAAGCGGCGTGACGGCGAAAGCGTGTTCCGACAGGATGGCTTTTCACGCCACGCTCCCTTATACCGAGCCGGGTGGCCCCGATAATTGGCGATATCATGCCGACGATGTTTACCGCATGGGCGGATATGTCTCTGACGAGGATCTGGCCGAAATAATGGCGCGCGAATCTGGATCGGCCCTGGAGTATCTCCTGAATTTGGGCGTTCCTTTCGTCAAGAGACCTGACGGCAAGGTGGACCAGTTCGTAACGGATGGCTCCGAGTATGCGAGAGCGGCCTATACCGGACCCTACACCGCTGTAGACATAGAACAAGCTCTGGTTAAGAGGGTGCGCTCCTTAGATATAGAACTTATGGAGCACCGCGCAGCTGTCTTTCTTCTTAGAGATGGTTATGAAGATAAAGTGATGGGCGTGGCAGCTCTGAACGAAAGGGATCCCAGAGGGGAAGCGCTGGATATCGTTTATGCAGCCGCTACGGTGCTCGCTACGGGGGGTGGAGGGCAGGTTTTTGCCCTCAACGTCTTTCCAGAGGAGAACACCGGAAGCAGCTACGGCATGGCTTTGAACGCAGGGGCCGAGCTCGTCAATATGGAGTTTATCCAGTTTGGCGCGGCCTCCCTTGCGACAAATTTTAACTGCTCGGGGAGCATGTTCCGCGCTCTTCCCAGGATTGTCGACGAAGACGGCAGGGAATTTCTGATCGACTATTTCCCAGCAGATACTCCCTTTGCTCAAATTTACGACATCCTGTTTCGCAAGGGTTCCAGCTGGCCCGTATCGTATGAACACGATACTCGCATTGTAGACGTGGCCATATACAAAGAGATAGATAAGGGGCATAGGGTCTTTCTCGACTACGCCGAAAATCCGCGGGGATTTAGCTTTGAGTTATTAAGCGAACGCAATCGCGATCGTTATACGGGCGAGATGCGCCAAAACTTGGGTGAGGAGGCGAGGCGCGCTTCGCCGTTAAACAGGCTACGCGAGATCAATCCCCAAGCCGTGGAGTGGTTTGAGGAGCGCTGGATCAACCTATCCGCAGGGGAGAAGATAGAGGTGGGGATATGCGCCCAGCACTTTCAGGGAGGGGTGAAGATCAGAGAGCGCGCCAATTCTTCGCTTTTGGGGCTTTACGCCGCCGGAGAGTGTGCGGGGGGTCAGCATGGAGCCAACCGCCCCGGGGGGCATTCCCTTTTGGATTGCCAGGTCTTTGGCAGGATAGCGGGCGAAAATGCGGCGACAGAATCGCGAAAACTCAAAAAACTTCCCATTGTAAATGATACGTTACTGCGAAATTCATTGGAGGGGCTCGAAGACTTAAAAGGCAGAAGAGGACTTGCGGCATCTCAAGTCCGGCGTGAGATTAAAAAGATAATGTCTCGCTCTGCTTCAGTCTTTAGAACCGAGCGGCGCCTTGTCGAGGCTTTAAGAGAACTCGATGCATTAAGGCGCGAAAAAGTAGCGCAGGACGAAGCGGGGCTTGCCTTCGCTGCAGAGACGGTTTTGATGTTTCCCTTGGCGGAAACGATTTTAAGGGCATCTATCACAAGGGACGAAAGCCGCGGTCCCCATCTGCGCTTTGCTTCAGAGGAAGATATAAACCCCATCCCTCGCGACGACGAGGCCTGGCATAAATATATCGTCATACGGCGGACCGGCGAAGGAGAGATGAAGATAGAGACGAGGAACCCCATCACCACTGGCAACAGCGCTATTTTGGAGAGGCAGAGGCGCCATGGCCGTCCGTGAACCCTTTAACTTCAAGTCGTTGGAGGAGTTAAAAGCGAAGGCGTCGCTTTTGGGCGCGGAGGTGCATTTCAGCGACGACCTATCAAGCTTGGCACAGCCGTTGCACTTGAAGGGGCGCAATGTCCACAACAGGCTCGCCGTTTTACCCATGGAGGGGCGCGACGCCACCGCTGACGGTAAACCCACGGCGCTCACCTTCAGACGATACGAGCGATATGCCCGTGGCGGAGCAGGTCTTATATGGCTTGAAGCCGTTGCTATACATCCAATGAGCAAAAGCACAGATCGTCAGCTTTGTCTGACCTCCGAAAACCGAGGGGATTTAGCTCGCCTGTTGAACGCAATGCGAAACGCCGCTGCCGACGAGTTGGGGCACGTTCCCCTGTGCATCCTCCAGCTTCACGATGCCGGCCGGTACAGAAAGGCTAAGGGCACAAAGCCTGCGCTGGTCGTCGGCAATCCGTATCTGGATCCGAGGGTTGGCATACCTCCTGGCATACCTCCCGATGCCCCGCTCCTTTCCGATGAGGAAATAGAGGCCATGGAGGGGTTATACGCCGATGCCGCCTCTTTGGCACAAGAGGCCGGTTTCGACGGCGTCGACATAAAAAGCTGCCATCGCTATTTGGTCTCTGACATGCTTTCCGCCTTTCTGCGAAAGGGGCCTTACGGCGGGTCCTTTGAAGGGCGCACGCGCTTTCTCCTCGACGTCGTTAAGAAAATTAGAATCGCAGCGGGCGATGACTTTTTGCTGGCCGTGCGCCTCAACCTCTATGACGGCATTCCGTATCCTCATGGTTGGGGCGTAGACAAAGAAAACCCTCGCGTCCCCGATTTAACCGAGCCCTTGGAGCTCGTGCGCCGCTTGAAGGGCGCTGGAGTAGATTTGATCTGTGCTTCCAGCGGAACACCCTATTACAATCCCCACGTCGGGCGCCCTTACGAGCGCCCGCCTGCAGGAGCGCTTCCAACGGATGAGCATCCGTTGGAAGGCGTATCGCGCGCTTTTGGCTTGGTCGAACGCCTACAGACACATCTTCCCGATCTTCCGGTCGTTGGATTTGCCTACACGTGGCTCAGGAACTATGCTCCCTTTGCGGCCGCATCGAACATCTCGAGGGGAGCGGTTTCGTTGGCTGGCTTTGGCCGCATGGCCTTCGCATATCCCGATTTCGCCCGAGATATCTTAGAAAAGGGACATCTTGACGAGAAAAAGGTCTGCGTCTGTTGCAGCCTTTGCAGCGAGGCCATGGCCCAGGGCAGGAACACCGGCTGCTTTGTGAGGGACAAAAATGTATACACAATATATCGCTAAACGGCTACTCGAGCAATTGACATCCGACTTCAAATCAGAATAAACTAATTGCGGAGGAGGTGATAAAGTGCGCACCTTTGCCGTGTTAGAGCGGGTTTTAAGGGGCGTGCTTTATGTTCTGTTTTTGATGTTGATTTTTTTGACCTTCTTCCAAGTAATAATGCGGTATTGTTTTAATTCTCCTATCTCGTGGCTTGAGGAGTTTTTGGGTGTGCTCATGATCTTTTTTGCCTTGATAGGAGCGGCTTGGGGCGTGCGTTTTTCTATTCACATATCCCTCGAACTCTTCGCACGCTGGGTCTTTGGAGAAAATTCCTCATTCCCCTCATTTTTAGAATGTTTATCTTATTTTGTTTTAGGTTTCTTCCTGTTTAATTATGGCCTTGACATTTTAAGGCTCACAAAATTTCAAATTCTCCCTGCTACAGGCCTCAAGGTCTCTCATGTATATTTCGCCCTCCCTTTTAGTGGCTTAATAATGGTCTTTTTTGCGGGGGAGAGGCTTCTAAATCTTATTACAGAAAGGAGGGCAGCGCAGAGAAACCAATAGCACGTCTATGTGCCTTTAGAAAGTTTTAAATGGAGGTGTTTCAAATGAAAAAGCGTATGGTGGCAGTGATGTTGCTTGTAGCGTTTGTGACGCTCGGCGTTCAGATGGCCTCTGCAATGGAAAAGAAAGGAGAATCCATAATTCTTAAAGCCGCCTGCGACCACGCTAAGGGCTATTCCACAGTTGAAGGGCTTGAACTCATGTCGAAGTTGGCGAAAGAGTGGACCAAAGGACGCATAATTATCGAAGTATATCCAAGCGCAGTTTTAGGCTCCGAAAAGGAGACTATTGAGCAAACACAGATGGGGATTATAGATATCAATCGCGTTTCTATATCTCCAGTTACGGCGGTCTACCCTAAAATATCAGTTTTCTCCCTTCCTTATATCTTCAAAAATAGAGATCATATGTGGAAAGTTTTAGAGAGTGACCTGGGCCAACAGATGCTTTTAGATTTGCAAGACGTTGGCTTTTTGGGCATAGGCTACATGGACGCAGGAGCCCGCAGTTTTTACAGCGTGAAGAAGGCTATTTATTCGCCGAGCGATATTAAAGGACTAAAGGTGAGAGTGCAACGAAGCCCGGTAATGATTGACATGATAAACGCCCTCGGTGGCAAGGCTGTGCCCATGGCATTTGAAGAGGTATATACTGCACTGCAGACAGGCGTCATCGACGCCGCTGAAAATAACCCTCCTAGTTACTTAGAGACCAGCCATTACGAAGTGGCTAAGTATTACTCTTTAGACGAGCACGCCATGGTACCCGAGGTTGTTTTGATGAGCAAAAGAACCTGGGACCAGCTCTCTGACACGGACAGACAAATTATACGCATGGTGGCGATAGCGGGGCAGGAGCTTCAGAGGAAGCTGTGGCTTAAGGACGAAGATATAGCGCTATCAAAAGTAAAGGCTGCTGGCTGCACGATAATCGAGCCCGAAAAGGGCCCCTTTATTGAGGCCATGAAGCCTATTTACGACAAGTATGGAGCTCAGTATGAGGAGTTAATAAAGCAAATTCAAGATATGGCTAAATAATGAAGGAGGGGGGAGAGGCATGAGTGCCGTAGCGTTACTCGTCTTGAGTTTTTTCGCATTAATGTTTTTTAATGTTCCCATATCCGTCTCTCTTGTCCTCTCCTCCTTCTTCACTACCTTTTATTTAGGGCTTCCTCCCATGGTGATGGTGCAGAGGATGGCGGACCCTTTAGATAATATCTCCTTGATGGCCATTCCTTTTTTTATCATGGCGGGGCAGATAATGACCGAGTCGGGCATAGCGAAGAAGTTAGTGGATTTTTCCAATATTTTTGTGGGACATGTGCGAGGAGGGCTTTCCTTCGCCAATATAGTGGCATCTATGTTTTTTGGCGGCATGTCCGGTTCGTCCGTGGCTGATACGGCCTCCATAGGCTCGGTGCTTATCCCGGAGATGGTTAGGCACGGCTACGACCGTGACTATTCCATAGCCGTAACGGTCACCTCATCCACTGAAGGGTTGGTAATACCTCCCAGCCACAACGCAATAATATACGCGTATGCCGCAGGTGGCCTTTCCATAGCCAGGCTTTTTCTTGCTGGTGCAATCCCTGGAATTTTGATAGGGTTGTGCCTCATGGTGCCAGCCTATGTCATCGCGGTAAAGGAAGGTTATCCTACCGTGCCACGCATAAAAGGAAAAGAAGCGCTTAAAATAGTTCTCGATTCGTCATGGGGACTTTTTACCATCGCTATCATCTTAGGGGGTGTCCTAAGCGGAGTTTTTACGGCAACCGAGTCCTCGGTGGTGGCCGTAATTTACGCCCTTCTTATAGCCACCTTCGTTTACAAAGGACTCTCGCGTGACGGATTTTTCCGTGTGCTCAGAGAGAGCCTCACGACAGCTGCAGCGGTGCTGTTTTTGATATCGTCAGCCACAGCGTTTGCCTGGCTTTTGGCCTATCTTAAAGTGCCCGATGCAGTGGCTGCGGCTATCCTTAGAGTTTCTCACAATAAATACGCAGTGCTTTTGCTCATCAATGTCGTTTTGCTTTTTTTGGGGATGATTATGGATATGGCTCCTTTAATTCTTATAACTACGCCAATCTTTTTGCCTGTGGTGAAGCAAGTGGGCGTGGATCCGATTCATTTCGGCGTCATAATGATGATGAACTTAGGAATAGGGCTGTGTACACCTCCTGTGGGAAATGCACTTTTTGTAGGGTGCGTTGTGGGTAAGCGCAAGATTGAACAAGTGACAAAGGCCATGTTTCCATTTTACGTAGCCATGGTAGGGGCCCTTTTACTCGTAACTTATGTGCCATCAATAGCGATGTGGCTTCCCTCTCTCCTTCGTTGATTGATTTTTTGGACTCTCATTTTAAGGTTAGAGCCACGGTCAAGACCCATATCATTTATGGTCCAATGATGCGGAGGAATTATAGCTGGGGGGATGGCCGCGAATACTTTTAGAAGCTAAGAAAACTTGCAGCTTTGGGGGTGTTGTGATATTATTTCGCTAAACAAGTTTTCCATGATGGTGTTAGGGCATTATGGTAGACGCTTTCCCTTTACCCGCTGTCAGTTAACTAATCGCAAGCATTTTGTCGGAGTATCATTCGGGGATAGAATGGGCTTAAAATAGTTTAAATAATTTAGTGAATTTTTAGTATAAAACAATCAGGAAGGAGGGTTATCAGATGCAGGGATCGGCAGAAGATCTTTACGTGTTCCGTGAGAGCGAAGTTAAAGAGCCTCCGGAAGGTATTCTGGGTGCCCTAAAGTATTTGGGCCCAGGTCTTATTTTGACCGCTTCAATTGTCGGATCGGGAGAGCTTATAGCTACAACTACCTTAGGCGCCACTGCCGGATTTGTGACGCTGTGGGTCATTATCGTAAGCTGTTTGGTGAAGGTGACGCTACAACTGGAATTCGGTAAACATGCAATCAATACTGGCGAGTCTACCATGTTGGCTATGAACAAGCTGCCCGGCCCAAGGATAGGTAAGGCCAACTGGACGGTTTGGTTTTGGATCATCGTTATGTCTCTCAAGATGATGCAGTTGGGTGGGATTGTCGGTGGGACGGCCTTGGCATTGAATATCGCCTTTCCCGGCATATCTCCGCCCATTTGGACCTGGGTTACGGCCTTTTCTGTCGCATTGCTTATCTGGCAAGGGAGTTACAAATTCATCGAACGCGCCTGCGTGTTTATGATCGTCTGCTTCGTCTTCTTCACCATCGCTTGTGCGCTTTTCTTGCAGACTACTCCGTATCGTATAAGCTGGGCAGACATCGCAGAAGGGTTACAGTTTAAGCTGCCGGCTTTTGCAGTAGGAGTGGCTATTGCTGCCTTCGGTATCACCGGTGTCGGCGGAGACGAGATCATGCAGTATCCTTACTGGTGCTTGGAGAAAGGCTACGCTCGCTTCACTGGACCCAAGAAAGACACCGAAGACTGGGTCAGGAGGGCCCGTGGCTGGATTAAAGTTATGTACGTAGACGCTCTCTTCTCCATGGTGATATACACTATAGCCACCATCGCTTTCTATATGTTGGGGGCAGCTGTCCTGCACGGAAGAGGAACAATTCCGCAGGGTTACGATGCTATGCGCACCTTGGCTACAATGTATACCGAATCGGTAGGTCCCTGGGCCATGTGGGTATACCTTATCGGAGCCATCGTAGTGCTTTACTCAACCGCGTTCTCAGCTTTGGGAGCTTGGTCGCGGCAATACACCGATGCCTTTAGTCGAATCGGTTTGTTAAACTTTTCTGATGCAAAGCAACGGCAGCGGTGGATTGGCGCCTTAGCTTGGATCATTGCTATTATCTGGGCTCTGCTATTCTTGGCTTTTAAAGCTCCTGTTTTCATGGTGATTTTGGGCGGCATCGGCACTTCTCTCATGCTCCTCATCGTGGTGTATGCTGCGCTGTTTTTCCGCTATACGAGATTGGATGAGAGACTGCGCCCAAGTCGGTTTTACGACGTAGCCCTCTGGGTTAGCGCCATTGCTATCGCCGTTTTAGGTATCCGAGGTATCATAGCTGTCATCTGATAGTTAAGCAAACCATTTTGAATGCTAAATAAAAGAGTATATGCTTGTTCTGGCGCTTGCCAATAAGAGGAGGCATTCCTGTTTCTCCCTTATTGGCAAGAATGTTGCTTAAAAGGCGTATAAATTTTTAAAATAGCGAAGACAACAGAAGCGCAACTTAAGACAAGGGTATCTATTGCGGCACGAGACATATGCGCGTCGTAACCCTTGTTCGGCGGTGTTAACGTGAGAAAAAGTATGTCTAATAAAATATTGCTTTGGCTAAGAAGGCAGAGCGACTAAGAATAAAATAAGGGGGTGTGTGCTGTGAATGGAGAGGAAGAGAAAAAGGGGTTTATGGATTGGTATTTTAAGTCGAATCTCCTGATGCGCATCCTCATCGGCCTAGTCCTTGGGGCTATTATAGGGCTATTGGCGGGGCCGTATATTTTGTGGGTGCAACCCTTTGGCGATCTCTTTGTGCGACTGCTGAAGATGATCGTTGTGCCGGTGATTTTTTTCAGCCTCATAGTCGGGACAGCCAGTATCTCTCCCAAAAGGTTGGGAAGAGTGGGGGTAAAGATCATCCTTTACTATTTACTTACCACGGTATTTGCGGTGGCGATAGGGTTGATCTTTACCAACCTCCTTAAACCAGGCACAGGCCTTGAGCTTGCTGCAGGCGAAGCTGCGGGAAAGGAGTTGATACGCCCTTCCATAGTTAACACGCTTCTTGCCATCGTACCTACCAATCCCGTAGAGGCGTTAGCCAAAGGGGACGTGCTGCCCATCATCTTTTTTGCTATTTTCTTCGGCATAGGGCTTGCCGTTTTGAGGGAGAGCGAAAAAGAGGAGATAAAATCTGCGGCGAACGTAGTGTTTGCTTTCTCTAACGGTGCAGTTGAGGTTATGTATAGAGTTGTGGGTTGGGTTTTGCAATACGCACCCATAGGAGTGTTCGCCCTTATAGCCGTGGTTTTCGCCAAACAAGGCCCCAAAGTGGTGGGTCCCTTAGCCTTGGCGACGCTTACAGTTTATCTCGCCTTGGCCGTTCACGTGCTCTTGGTCTATGGTTCCATCCTCAGGGTTTTTGGCTTAAGGCTCGGCAAATTTCTAAAGATGGCGAAGGAGGCAATGATAACTGCCTTTGTTACGCGGAGCAGCAGCGGAACGCTGCCGGTAACGATGAAAAACGCTGAGGATATGGGAGTCCCTCGAGGAATATATTCTTTTACCCTTCCCTTGGGGGCGACGATAAACATGGATGGCACATGCATTTATCAAGGAGTGTGCGCGCTCTTTGTGGCCTTCGCCATAGGGCGGCAGTTGGCGTTTTCTGAGCAGATGATCGTAATCCTCACGGCCACTCTCGCTTCTATAGGCACTGCAGGCGTTCCTGGAGCTGGAGCCATCATGCTCCTTTTGGTCCTCGATTCTGTAGGCCTTCCGGTAGAGCCGGGCTCTGCGGTGGCAGCCGCCTATGCAATGATTTTGGGCGTGGATGCCATATTTGATATGGGGAGGACTTGCATCAACGTGACGGGTGATATGGTTGGCACCGCTATAGTAGCTAAGAGCGAGGGAGAGCTCGATATCACCAAGTGGGAGGCTTAGGCTCGTAAAAATTAAAAGGAAACATAGCTCTGGGTCATGGCTTTTTACGCAGCATGACCCAGAGCTAAAGTTAAAAGTGCGATTCTTTTTAGCTTCTTTTAGAAGGCAAAAACTATGACGTCGGCTGAAGGGAGAAGAACGAATGCCTTTTTCTGTGGCTACGTTTAATGCCAATTCTGTGCGCAGCAGGCTTCACATAATAGAGCGATGGCTCAAGGATAACCATGTCGATATACTATGCCTTCAAGAGACAAAGGTTTCCGACGATGATTTTCCCAGGGAGGCATTTGAGGGATGGGGATACCGTGTGGTCTATAAGGGAGATAAGGGATACAGCGGCGTAGCAACGGCGTCGCTTATCTCCCCCGACGAAGTGTGGATTGGCTTCGACGATGGAGAAGAGCCCAACGACGGGGCGCGCCTCCTAAGGGCACGGTTTGGCGCTCTACACGTAGTCAACACATATGTTCCTCAAGGAAAAGCGATAGATCACCCGGATTACGCTTATAAATTCCGCTTCTTCAGGCGCCTCAGATCGCTCTTTGAGCGCAACTACACTGCAGATGATTTGGTTTTGTGGGTGGGAGACATGAATATCGCCCCTACCGAGATTGACGTAACTCACCCCGAAGCCAAGAAAAACCACGTATGCTTCCACGAGGACATACGAAAGCTCTTCGAAGAAGTGAAATCCTGGGGCTTTGTAGATCTCTTCCGCAAACATCACCCCGGCGAGGTAGAGTTCTCCTTTTGGGATTATCGAGTTAAAAACGCCTTTGAGCGCAACATAGGATGGCGCGTGGACCATATATTGGCAACACGCTCCTTGGCTGCGCGCTCCATCGATTGTTTTATAGATCGCAGGCCTCGTTCTTGGGACAGGCCTTCCGATCACACCTTCATGGTGGCGCTTTTCGAGTTATGATTTAGTCTTTCTGTAGTTAGCAAGCTTTGACATGTTCCGTGAAACGCGCCTCTGGTAGGCCCCCGAGGCCATGCCGAGGTAAGAGGCCAACGCTCCTTCGACGGAACCTTTTTCTCTCAGGTGACGGGAGAGCAACAGGCACCCTGCGGCGATCCCTTTCTCGGGGTCGCAGAGCTCCTGAGGTGAGAGTATGCCGTTGGCTTGCATCAGATCGCGATGGAAACGCCACATCACCTGCATTACCCCAAGTGCTCCTTGCCTACTTTTGGCTTTGGGGTTGAAGTGGCTTTCTGCATTCGCCACAGCCACTGCCAAGTCTACAGGCACATCATATTTGTTGCAGTAGTGGACGAAGGCAGCAGCTTCTCTCCAGGCAGTTTCGGCGCTCAGTCTACTGTTTTGCTCCTTTATATATCGGGCCAGTAGGGCGAGCTCTTTTTGTCCCCGAGGCTTCATTCCGTGGAGAAAGCGAAGAACCGAAGACGAATTGCTGCTCCATTGGAGGAGTTCTTCATAGGAGGCACCCGTAGCCTTTAAAGCCTCTTTAATAGCTGGGTCTAATATGACTATTCCTTGACCGCTCTTCATCGCACCATCTTTGGCTTCTACAGATCCAGGATAACCCCACATCATTGTCGACGCACACACGCTGAAAGCAAAGGCAAGAAGGAAAAGCTTTCTTTTGCTCATCGCAGCTTCTCCCCTTTCTTAAGGATTTGACACCCGTAGGCGTCAGTGTAAGAGGTGTGGTGATTATTATAGCATAAGCTGTGGATCGGCCTTGGCGAGGTCTGTAGTTATGTTGCAATCTCAGCATTGCGCTGTGATTTCGGTAGGCGTATTACGAACGCAGCTCCTTCTTTCGTCGGCTCAAGGAAGATATCGCCATTGTGGGCTTCTATGATTCTCTTTGCTATGGAAAGCCCCAGGCCGTATCCCCCTTTGCCGAAGCGAGATCGAGAGGCCTCCCCCCTCTGAAAGCGCTCGAAGATTTTATCGGCTACCTCTGGAGGGATTCCGACGCCGTTGTCCCGGACGCGAAGGGCCCAGTTGTTTCCTTCGTCAGAAAGCGCAATCGAAACCCTCCCGCCGCTCGAATTGCCGAAGCGCTGATGGACGTATTTGACCGCGTTGTCCAACAGGTTCCCTATGGCCCGCCTCAACTCCTCATAATGCCCTTTTAGCGGTGCCGAGGGGGGCAGAGAGCATTCGATCTTTATGCGGGAAGCCAGCGGATGTGAGGCATACTCCTTTGCGAGGAATGCTACGGTGTAAGCGAGGTCTATTTCACTCGTCTCCTCCAACGGTGGGCGAGACTCCAACCGTGACAGGAGAAGGAGGTCATCTACGAGGGCACTTATGCGCTCTTGCTGCTCTACGATGCGCCTCAGAATTTTTTCCTTTTGTGGCTCTTCTATGTCCGGGTTTTCTATCAGCAACTCCGCCGCTGCCCTGATGGCTGTGAGGGGTGTCTGCAGTTCATGGCTCGCGTCGGCCACGAAATTGCGCCGCGCCTCTTCAAGTTGATATTGTTCTGTGAGGTCTTCCAGCGTGACGAGGATGCCTTGACGAAGTGGCCTGGCCTGGGCCCTCAAGTAGCGCTCCGGCTCGGTTAGTGCCTTAAAAATGATGGGCTCGGGTGTTGTGCCAGAATGGACTACATCGGCCAATTCCAGCAGTTCGGAACGGTTCAACAGGCCAGTTATCGGCTTATTGGCCCATTCGCGGGGCAAGTTCAAAAACTTTTCAAGAGCGCTGTTCGCATAGCGCAGGCGACCGTGCTCGTCTGTGACCATCACGCCTATGGGTAGCGTCTCCAATATAGAAGCTAAGTCATCACGTTCCATCTGAAGGGTGGATAAGGCACTTTGCAATCGTTCAAGCCATCCCTTCATCTTTGCCGAGAGCCTTCTTATCTCGAGACTTCCGACGAGGGGAATAGATGTGGCTTCCCCGCGCTCCACGCTCTCTGCGGCCTCGGTCAGCTCCGTCAATGGATGCACTATATTGCGGACCACCCACAACTCTAAAAATAAAGTTATCGCCGCCGTGATCGTTATCGCCAGAAAAACTTGCGCTCTCCACCCAAATGAACTTCCGTGCAGGATGCCCTCTATGAGCAGCCAGCTCAATGCGAGGGCGCACACGGTAGCCGCAGCGACTAAGAGGGAAAGTTTTCCCTTAAGCGTTTTCACGCTCTTTCCTCTCGAAACGGAGTCTATATCCCCTGCCGCGGACGGTCTGGATGAAACGCTCCACATCGCCGTCGTCAGCCAATTTGTGGCGCAGCCTCCAGATGTGCACGTCCACAGTCCTGGAGTCGCCGAGCGTCGTACCCCATACTTTCGCCAACAGCTCGTCCCTGGAGAGGGTTCTTCCCTCATTGCGGGCCAAAACCTCAAGCAGCTTGTATTCCGTAGGGGACAGATCCAAGGCATTACCGTTGAGCGTGGCCTCTTGCGCTTCCATGTCAATCTTAAGTGGGCCTATATCCAAAACGGCGCCGAGGACACCCCGTCGACGGGATCTGCGCAATAAAGCCTTGATCCGAGCTGAGAGTTCGGATAGAGAAAAGGGCTTACTTACGTAGTCATCGGCCCCCAGTTCGAGCCCTTCAATTACATCGCGCTCGTCTCGCCTGGCTGTGAGCATGAGGATTAGGATATCCCTGGTGTTCCTTTCTGCTTTAAGTCTGCGGCATATCTCCCAACCGTCGAGCTTGGGCAACATAAGATCCAAGATCAAGAGATCGGGGAGCGTCTCGAAAGCCAAATCCAAGCCTTGATCGCCGTCATAGGCTATGAGAACTTGATATCCTTGTCGCTTCAAGGATTCTGCGATCAGCTCGGCTATGGCCTCCTCGTCTTCGATGATAAGAATGCGCTCTCCGGGCACACGCTATCCCTCCACAGGTTTTCTTCGCAGCTCAGAAGCGCGCACCCTTCTCCCCGTGGCGATCAGTATGATCCGCTCTGCGATGTTGGTGACATGGTCCCCGGCGCGCTCAAGTGTCCTCGCCACAAAGAGGAGATCGGTGGCTTGTTCTATGTTCTTCGGGTTTTCCATCATGAGTATCAATAGCTCGCGGAAGATTTGTTTCTCGAGCGCATCGATCTCGTTATCTTTGTTGCATACCTCTTCGGCCAATGCGGCATCGCGATTCATAAAGGCCAAAAGCGCCTTGTCGACCATCTCCCTGATCGTGGCCTCCATCCGGGGTATGTCGATCAACGGTTTTATCAATTTTTCCTTCGATAACCTCAAGGCAAATTTGGCTATATTCGTGCCGTAGTCTCCTATGCGCTCGAGGTCGATGGACATGTGGATGATCGAGGACACTATCCGCAGATCCACCCCCAGCGGTTGAAAGCGGGCCATGAACTTGAGGCAGTCTTCATCTATGGAATCGGCCAGTTCGTCCAAGGTGTTATCTCCATTTATTACCTCCACGGCCAAGTTGTCGTCTTTCTGCCGAAGTGCCCAGACCGCCTTCGAAAGTGCATCCTCGGCGAGTTTGCCGAGCTTAAGGAGCTTCTGCTCGATCTTCTCTAACTCCATATCCATGTGTTCTCTCGGGTTCACCGGTGTCATCTCTCGGTTCCTCCTCTCTTTTATCCAAAACGTCCAGTTACATAATCTTCTGTGCGCTTATCCGCCGGAGCTGTGAAAATGACCTCTGTGGGACCTACCTCTACGAGTTCTCCCATCAAGAGAAATGCTGTGATGTCAGAGATGCGGGCAGCCTGTTGCATATTGTGGGTTACTATGACGATAGTATAATGTTCTTTGAGTCTACGCACCAAATCCTCGATGCGAGCTGTGGCGAGAGGGTCGAGCGCGCTGGTAGGCTCGTCCATGAGGAGAACCTCCGGCCTTACGGCTATGGCTCGCGCTATGCAGAGCCGCTGTTGCTGTCCTCCCGAAAGGGCTACTGCGGACAATGTGAGTTTGTCGCTCACTTCATCCCACAATACTGCCTCTTTCAAGCTCCTTTCGACGATTTCGTCCAACTTCCTTCTGTCGGTTATGCCGTGTATTCTGGGACCATAGGCTACGTTGTCGTATATCGACAGCGGAAACGGGTTGGGCCGCTGGAACACCATGCCGACTCTCCGGCGAAGGCTTATCACGTCCGTGTTCGGCGCATAGATGTCTTCCCCGTCCATAAAGATCTTTCCTTCTGTTTTCACGCCCCGTATAAAGTCGTTCATTCGGTTCAGACAGCGCAGAAGGCTGCTCTTGCCACATCCCGAAGGGCCTATGAGAGCTGTAACGGCGTTACTCGGGATGGAAAATGACATCTTTTTGAGGGCCTCGAAGTCTCCGTAATATAGTGAGAGGTCTTGGATATCGAATTTGCTCTCCTTTAGCGAAACGCCGTTGACGTTTGTCTTTATCATATTTCTATCCATCCTCAATCCTTTAGCGCAATGCGCGCATTCTGATGCGGGCTCGCCATATGACACCCACTAACGTTACCCCCAAGACCAGCATCAACAGCACCAAAACGGTGCCATATTGGATGCTTCTGGTCTCGCTGATACGAGTTCCAGCCGTGGCCAAGATGTAAACGTGATACGGAAGGGCCATCACTTCCATAAACAGGCTTGTGGCGTATCGCGGCGCATAAAAAGCGGCACCAGTAAATATGATGGGGGCAGTCTCCCCTGCCACTCTGCCGACGCTCAGTATAACTCCGGTGAGGATCGATGGGAAGGCTGCAGGGAACACTACCCTGCGTATGGTTTGCCACCGTGTGGCTCCAAGCGCGAAAGAGGCATCCCTGTAATCTTGAGGAACAGCCCTTAGGGCTGCCTCCGAGGCCCCCACAATAAGAGGAAGGGCGAGGCATCCCAGCGTCAGCCCGGCCGAGAGCAGACACGGGCCGAACTTTAAAGATATAACGAAGAGCGAAAGGCCGAAGAGGCCATATACGACCGAAGGCACGCCTGCAAGGCACCTCACCGCTAATCTCAACGCTTGGGTGAAAGCCGTCTCTCTGGCATACTCGACCAAATATATGGCAGTGGCCACACCTATGGGAAAGGCAAACGCCATTGATACTGCCACGAGCTGCAGCGTCCCGACGATTGGGGTTGCGATCCCGCCCTTCGTCATGGAGTCTCTGGGTGGCTGGGTGAGGAACTCCCAGCTCAATGCTTTCCAGCCTCGTTCCGTCAGAAATGCTATGATGCCCAAGAGGATTAGGATCGCCATGGCCATAAACGTCCACAGCAGCACGGTAGCAGCCCTGTCCTTGAACAGCCTCCATCTCATGCATTCCACCTCCAGCGCCGCTCCACCCAGAGGGCTGTGAGGTTTATCGCGAGCGTCATGATTAAAAGCAACAACCCTGCGAAGAAAAGGGCGTGATAATGTGGAGATCCTACAGGCGCTTCGCCCATCTCTGCAGCTATGGCCGATGTAAGAGGGCGCACGGGATCGAAGATGGAGCGTGGAATTACGGCAGCACCGCCGGCGGCCATCAATACGACCATCGTCTCTCCCACGGCGCGCATGATCCCCAAGAGACATGCTTCTACTATGCCCGGGAGGGCCGCCGGGAAGAGGACATGGATTATCGTCTCAAGCCTGGTAGACCCCAAGGCGTACGCGGCATCTCTCAAGTCTTGCGGCACCGCCCTGAAGCTGTCTTCAGCTATCGAAGCCACTATGGGCACGATCATGATGCCCATCAAGACGGAGGCGTTGAACATGTTCAGGCCGGATAGGATATTTAAGTTCATCTGAAGCCACGGGGCCAAAAGCACCATTCCGACAAATCCCAACACGACAGATGGGAGGAAGCCTAATACCTCAAGTGTAGGTTTAAAGAACTCTCGCAAAGTCCTGGGGCACACTTCCGAGAGGAAGATCGCCAATCCCAAGCTAAGGGGTATGGCCAAAACCGAGGCAAGCAACGTGACGGCGATGGAGCCGATTATTAAGGGCAGCATGCCGAAGTCGGGAGGGTTATATGTGGGATACCAATAAATCCCGAACAGCAGGTCTTTCAGAGAGGTGATCTTCAGTATGGGGATGCTCTCTCTAACTAAAAAGACGAGGATGAAGATCAGGATGAGCAGCCCCACTGCCGCCACAATCGTTATAGCGGCTTGTGGCACCCTATCCCCCCTCATCGCTCCTTCTGTCGGCATGTTCGTCTTCACCACCTGGGGTCAAATTTATCGGGCCTGCCGGACGAGCAGGCCCGACTTAGTTCAATTTTACACGAACCGAGGTTTTAATAAAGGGCTATCGGATTGGGACGAACCCCTCGTTGGCCACAATCTTCTGTCCCTCATCGCTCATTACGAAGTTGATGAACTTGAGCGCGGCGCCAGTAGGCCAGCCGCCGGTGAACATGAAGAGATAACGAGATACGGGGTATTCGCCGCTGCGGGCGGTCTCGATCGAGCCCGTTATGCCGTTCACCGTTATAGCTTTCAACTCGTTGTTCAAGTAACCGATGCCGATGTAACCTATGGCGGCAGGATTGCTGGCCACAGTCTGGACCATGGCGCCGTTGGATGCGACTATCAAGGCCTGAGGCGCCACGCGATCGCCCTTCAGGACCTTTTCCTCCCAGACTTCGTAGGTACCGGAGCTGGTGTCGCGGCTCACTACAGCTATAGGCCTGTCTTGCCCGCCCAGCTCTTTCCAGTTCTTGATCTTGCCCGCGTAAATGTCATGGAGCTGTTCGATGGTCAGGTCCGCGATCGTATTAGACGGGTGCACGACGGGTATTATGGCGTCTATGGCTACGCCGAATGGAACGGGGTATCTACCTTTCTCCACAGCCATCTTCACCTCTTCCTGTTTAATGAAGCGGGAAGAATTGGCTATGTTAGCGGTACCGTCAATCAGGGCCTTGATGCCGTTGCCGCTGCCGCCGCCAGAGACGGATACCGTGATGTCGGGATTAGCCTTCATGAACTGCTCGGCTGCCGCCTGGGCGATGGGAAGGACCGTGGTGGAACCGTTGATCACCAACTGCTCCGCCGCGATAGCGCTGCCCGCCAAAAGGGCTCCTAAGGCCAAAACTGCTGTCGCTAAAGCAAATCTCCTCATGGAAACATTCCTCCTTGCGAGTTTTTTAAACCTTGCCTTCGTGCCCAGTATATGGGAGGTATGTAACGAATTCTTTACCGGCGAGTAACAACTTCGTTACACTTGCGGGTTTTGCCCTTCGCCGCTTACCCCATCTGATCCGACGGCTTTGGAGCCTTCCAAAGAAGGCTCTATGTGTATGGTGATGTGCGTATCTCTCCCGAATTTGTTCCTCAGCTTTTCCTCCAGATCTTCCGATATATCATGCGCTTCAACGATGGAAAAATCGCGAGAGACGACCACATGCACATCCACAGCATAATCTTTGCCGATCTTTCTCGTGCGCAGTTTATGATAGTTTACAACTTCAGGCACTTGAGCTATGACCCTTTCTATCTCTTCCTCCGTCTCGCGGGGGAGGGATCCCTCCATCAGCTCATGGAGGCTCAGGATCAATATGGATATGGCGACCTTGGCTATAAAGAAACTCACCGCTACGGCTGCTATGGGATCTAAAATCCTCCACCTTTCGCCCAAAAACATTGCGCCTCCGATGCCGGCGAACGTACATAGCGAGATGAGCGCATCGGATCTGTGATCCCAGGCTTTGGCGACCAGCGTATCGCTCGAAAGCTCTTTTGCTCTCCTTATCGTGTAACGGTATAGAGATTCCTTTGAGAGGAGTGTTGCGATGGCCGCCCCCAAGGCTATCGGGCCGGGTCTCGGCAAGTCTCTGCCGTGCATGGCGGAGGCGATCCTGCTGCCTCCTGACCAGAGGATGAGTATTGCCACGATCAACACAAAGGCTCCGACCACGAGCGAAGCCAACGTCTCGACTTTGCCATGTCCGTAGTCGTGGTTGTAGTCTATGGGCCTCTTGGATATATGGAAGCTCACCATGGCTATTATGTCGGTAAAGACGTCCGATAGGGAGTTGGCCGCGTCTGCGATCATAGCAGAACTGTTCCCCAAAATACCCGCTGTATATTTGAAAGCAGCCAGAGCGATGTTCGCCCAAAGCCCTACGCGAGAGGCCGCTATTGCCTTATTTGCCCTTTCTGTTGCAGTTAACCCTTTCATAGTCTTTTTTCCTCAATCCTCAAGCGAGGAACACGTTTTGAGCCAAGTTGAAGGTTAGCACTGAAGCGGTTTTTTGCCAAGCTTAAGGATGCCTCGATCCGTCTATCCCCCTTGACATATACCCATCATGGTATTTACACTTTACGGCACGGGGCAATGAGGCCTTTATTTCATATGGGAGGAGAAGCGTGATGGCGCCAGAAGCTTCCGTTTCTTTTGTAGTGGCCTTCTTTGCGGGATTGGCCTCCTTTATTTCCCCCTGCATCTTGCCCTTGGTGCCCGCGTTTTTATCTTACCTCGCGGGAAGCGCTGCGACTTTTGACGACCGAGGAAGGGCGAATGTGCGCGCCAAGGCCATCATTAGCGCCCTCGTCTTCGTTTTGGGGTTTACCCTCGTTTTTGTGGCCTTCGGTCTGTCGGCCAGCGCTATCGGGAGGTTTCTGATCCGGCATCAATTGATCGTGCAAAAGTTGAGTGGGGCGGCCATCGTCTTTTTTGGCCTCAATATGACCGGCGTTTTAAGGATAGGCGCGCTGGGGAAAGAAAGGCGCCTTGCCTTTGGGTGGAATAGAAGAGGGTGGATCGGTTCGCTGCTTTTGGGCATGGCCTTTTCGGCAGGGTGGACGCCGTGCGTAGGGCCGATCTTGGCCTCGATCCTTATCATGGCAGGAAGCAGCGCGAGCATGCGCTACGGTGCATTGCTGCTTGCCGTATATTCCTTGGGGTTGGCCCTGCCTTTTTTGGCGGCAGCTGCCTCTTTGGGGTGGCTTGAAAACTTATTAAAGCGGCATTCTGAGGAGCTCGCCTTGATGACGAAGGTAGGCGGATGGGTGCTCGTGGCGATAGGGGTCCTTATGGCGACGGGCACTTTGTCACGCTTAAGCGGCATGGCAGGCGCGCTGCTTTGACTTTGGCTTCACGATGAGGAGGTTCAACAACATGAGAGGCAAGACTACGATAGCGGCGATCACAGCGCTTTTTGTGGTGGCCGTGCTGTGGTTCGTTCTAAGGCCTTCAAGCGATGTTAAAACGATCCAAGAAGGAAGAAGCGCCGTGGAAACAGGCGTAGAAGTGGGTAAGGTCGCTCCTGATTTCACGGCGAGCGGGCTTGATGGCACCCTCATCAATCTTTCTGATATGCGCGGTAAGCCCGTGCTTTTGAATTTTTGGGCTACCTGGTGCCCGCCGTGCAGGGAAGAGATGCCCGTCATTCAGCGCTATTTCGAAGAGGCCGGGTCCGTTGTGCACATATTGGCCGTGAACTTGACGACTAACGAGAGCTCCCCGAAGGAAGTCGAAGAGTTTCTGCGCCGTGAGGGGTATAGCTTCCCTGTGGCTTTGGATGTTGACGGAAGCGCGGCAAAACTATATATGATACGCTTCATACCTACGTCTTTCTTCATCGACGAAGATGGGATCATCCGCCAGATCCACATCGGCCCACTCTCTCGAGAGATGGTCGAAAAGGTCTTTGGGGAGATGTAACTCAATATGCCTCCGGCAAGCGATCCTCGAAGACGGGGAGGAACCTTCGCACCTCGTCGACTTTGGCTATGTCAATTTCCGCTGTCCCGAAGGCTTCTTCTTCCCCCGCCTCATACAAGATCGACCCCCACGGGTCTATGATCATGGAGTGTCCTCCGAAGGTCGTGCCTGCAGAACTGCCGCACCTGTTGCAGGCGACTACGTACATTTGGTTTTCTATGGCCCTAGCTAAAAGTAAGATCCTCCAATGCTCTATGCGCTCTTTGGGCCACTCGGAAGAGACGAACAAAATCTTTGCCCCCTCTAAGGCGAGCCTTCGCGCCAATTCCGGGAAGCGGATATCGTAACAGATAACACAGGCGGCCTTTATGTTATCGAGATCGAAAAGGCATCTCTTTTTGCCGCGGATGAAGTATTTGTCTTCTTCCATGAGCCTTATCAGGTGGATCTTGTCGTATATCGCCACAAGTTCACCTTTCGGGTTTATTACCTGTGCCCTGTTGGCGAAGCCGCCAGTAGTTTTAGCCAGGACAGATCCGCCGACGAACCACATGCCGTATCTTTTTGCCAGCTCTCCCAAAAAGTGTGCGCTTTCTATCCCCTCTGGCGAGGCCAGTTCATCTGCCCTCTCTAAGGCGTATCCGGTGCTCCAAAGCTCGGGCAACACGAGGGCTTGCGGCAATACCCCCTTTGCGCTTTCTCCTTCGAGCATTTGGGCTACTTTTTTGAAGTTTTCCGCCGGTTTGCCAAGCTTTACATCGAGTTGAACTATGCCTACCTTCATATTGCAACCCCCTTGTTATTTATAAAGCTGTGCCATCGTCTTGAACATTTTAAAACTGTTTAATATATAATACACGTTGTTGCCTGAAATGACAATTGTTCTATTGGGGGGGTGCAGATGTTAAGCAGTTTAAGGGGAAGGCTGATGGCAGCGTTTCTTATAATTGGTATTGCAGCTGTCGGCGTTGTTGGCTACATCGCTATTGCTCACTCACAGAGGAGCTTGGTCGAAATAGCCCAAAGAGAAGGAGAAGCTTTGGTAGTGGGTTTATCAGGCGAAATTGACCAATACATTAAGAGTCGGCTTGCCTTTTTGGAGTTGCAAACTGAGATAGACGACATTAAATCCATGGACTGGGCCAGACAACAACCACTATTGGCTCGAGCTTTGAAGCGCTTTGGGGGCTTTGAACAGCTTGTGGTTGCAGATGTTGCAGGTAATACCATTTCCACACAGGGCTTTAGAAGTTCTATCGCTAATAGAGATTACTTTCGTGAAATGCTTAGCGAGCCGAGGACGCTTGTGAGCGAGCCCGTGGTGTCAAAAGAGACGGGCAACGTCGTTGTTGTAATGGCATGCCCTATTTTTCGCGACGGAGCGCTCGTAGGCGTGCTTGTAGGTCCTTTGGATTTGAAAGAACTGTCCAACATCATATTGAGCACAAAATGGGGCAAGAGCGGGTATGCTTATGCCGTGGACAAAAACGGAGTTGTACTTATTCACCCCGATCAAAGTCTTGTGGGCAACCTTAATGCATCTATAAAAGGCGAAGAGGTGTCAGAAGAACTCGCAGCGGGAACGAGGCAGGCGCTCGGAGGAAAACGCGGAGTTATGCGTTATACTTTTAAAGGAGTGGATAAATTTACAGCCTATGCGCCCATACAATCTGTCGGGTGGGCCGTTTCCATTACGTCTCCTACAGTGGAGTTTTTGGCGCCGATAAGCGCGTTGCGAAAAAATCTATTCATCACTATTGCTGTCGTCGCTGTGGCTATTGTTGCAGTTGCTTTGTGGATAGCAAGCGGAATTTCTCGTCCTGTGGCTGTAATAGCGGATAAGATGCAACAATTAGCAAGTGGAGATCTTTCTTCTAAACTTGAAGTAAAATCATCGCTTGCCGAGATAAAGGTTCTATCGCGAGCGGTAAATGACATGATACATGGAGTATCGGGTTTAATTGCTTCTGTTTCAGAAGAGGCGAAAAGCGTGACGACGGACGCTGAAGACATCAGTGCGAGTGCACAAGAGAATACCGCTTCTGTTGAGGAAATATCTGCATCCATGTCCAAGATAAACGAACGCGTGCAAGAGGTAGCGGGTGCTGTAGAAGAGACCACTGCTAGCATACAGGAGATAGCCTCTTCGGCACAGAATGGCGCTCAAGCTGCGGCCGAGGCAGGGGAGCAAGCGGAGGAAATTTCAAGACTTGCAGAAAACGGGTCGGAAGCGGTAAGTGAAATTGCCCGTAGAGCAGAGCTGGTCGATCGAGCGCGCCGAATGTCTGACGATGCCATGCGCAATTTGGTTGCCTCCGTGGAAAACATTTTGAAGTTCGTCAGCCTCATATCGGGTATCGCTGACCAAACTAATCTGCTTGCTTTAAATGCGGCAATCGAAGCCGCAAGGGCAGGCGAACACGGTCGCGGGTTTGCCGTCGTCGCCGAGGAAGTGAGGAAGCTGGCAGAAGAGACCTCTAAGGCGGCAAAAGAGGTAAGTCAAGTGGTGGCCCAAGTTAAACAGAGGACTGACGAGGCCCTTAATGACCAAGCGGAAGCCGCCAAAAACATAGAAGAAATGGCAAAACAGACTAAAGGTGCCCAAAGGGCTATCGTTGAAGTTGTGGGAAAAATTAAGGCCGTAGCGGATAAGGTACAGAGCTTAGCCGCAATCATGGAAGAACAATCAGCAAGCTCTCAAGAAATGGCGTCAGCAGTTGAGCACATTTCCAAAACCATTCAAGAAATAGCCGGCGACGTTGACAGTGTTACTAAATCCATAAACGAACAATCTAAAGCTATAGAGTCGCTCGCTAAGATCTCAGAAGACCTCCTTAAGTCAGGCGAAAACATGCGCAAAAGCGTGCAACACTTCAAGTTGGCACAAGAAGGAGGCGGTAACTTAGCTTTAGCGACAATTTAACTTGATAGCCGGGGCACACTATGACTTTATCAAACTTTATGTTTCTAAAGCTCAAGCGCTGCCCCGGATCCTGCCCAGTCCACGTCGAAAGCGGAGGCGAGCATCGCAGCGGCACGAAATCCCGTGCAGTGACAGGGCCTGAAAATGGCGATGGAGAACCTGTCGGCCAACGCGGCTACGGAGCGCTCGAGGAACTCCTTCGACTGCTTTTCCATGTGCATGCCCCCTATGACGGCATAAAAGTTTTTGGTGTCGAAGCGACGCGATGCGGCCCCGAGGATGTTGACCGCCCCGGCATGAGCGCAGCCCAAAATCACGCTGTAACCGAATCGTCCTTTCACTACCAAAGATAGGTCATCCTTTAATGGGTCTGAAATTAAATCTGTGCCCTCTGGCACGACAAGGTCCGGGTCTTTAGGCGCAAAATCTGGATTCCTCTCCTCGTCTGGGACGGAGATGGCCCAAATGCCTTCGATGATTTCGACACTTCCTTCGACGGGCTTGAAGTCGAAAGAGGCTTTGGCGAGGTGAGCGCCGCAGTAGCGAAGCCTTCCGCCTCTTTTGGTGTGGTGGGGCGCTTCAAAAGCCGGGTGCGCCCAAAGCGGGAGCCTGCCCGCCTCCTGGAGGACCTTGGGTATGCCCCAGGAGTGGTCGTAATGTCCGTGGCTTAAGACCAAGTGGTCCACCAGCCCCAAATCGAGCCCCAAGGCGTGCGTGTTGTGCGAAAGGCAGATTCCTTGCCCTGCGTCGAAGAGCACATTTCCCCTCGGCGTTTTGAGATATATGCTCAGGCCGTGCTCAGCCACCAGATCACTTCTGCCGTTGCAATCATCCACTACGATTGTGCAGTGCATTTCTTAAGCCCTCTCTTTCTTCTCATATGAGGCATTCGTGATCATTATATGTCATAATAAGCGAAACTAATTGTTTTGGGAGGGCAAAATATGTCTCGATGCGAACTCGCTGCGCAGGTAGAGGAGATCATAAAGGATTTTGTGCGCCACTATCCGGACAACTCGTTGAAAGATCCCTCAAACGAGAGGGCATGGGACGAGCCCATCGTGGGGTTTTCGTCCGGCGCCGATGAGCTCTATGAGTTTTACAAAGATCACATAGGACCTTTTCACTGGACACCTCACGAGATATTTTCACTCACCTTTCCCGATGTATCCGGCGTCAGTCCGAAGGACCTCGCCGTAATCTGTTGGATACTGCCGCAGACCGAGGCCACGAAGGCGGACAACCGCAAGGAGAGAATTTATCCGTCGGAGAGATGGGTGAGGGCTCGCGTATTTGGCGAGGAGGCGAACGAAAGCCTCCGAAGGCATGTGGTAGAAGCGCTTTCCGCGCAAGGATACAAAGCTGTAGCCCCTGTACTCTCTCCTTTTTGGAGCAGGGAGACCTCACCTCGCTTCGGGAGGGCTTCGCGCTGGTCTGAGAGGCACGCCGCGTATGTTTCGGGGCTTGGCACTTTCGGGCTGTGCGACGGTCTAATAACACCCCTTGGTAAGGCCATGAGGGTAGGTTCAGTCGTGGCGCTGATGGACTTGCCTCCGACGCCAAGGCCCTATAGCGACCACCGCCAGTATTGCCTCTTTTTCTCCGATGGCACATGCGGTAAATGTATGGGTCGCTGTCCCGTTGGGGCCATAACTAAGGAAGGGCATGACAAAGAAAAATGCTACCAGCACGTCCACGTGGCGGCAGCGGCATACGCAAAGGCCAAATTCGGAATAGACGGCTTAGGGTGCGGTCTGTGCCAGACCGGCGTTCCCTGCGAGTCTCACATCCCAACGGCCGAAGACGTTTAGTCGCCGCTTTTGCATCTCCAGGCGGCGTCGAAGAAATCGCGCTCGCAGAGCATGGCGTAGTTGTAAGTTTCGCTGACAGATTTAGAAGGAGTGGCGTATAGGTCCAAGAGGTTTTCGAGTTTTTGGCTTAGCGCCTCAAATTCTTGGCTGCTATAGCTATTTATCCAATCTATATAGGGATTGTCTTTGCGGCTGCATTCTTTGGCCACCTCTTGTCCTAAATGCGCGTAGAGGCGCATGCAGGGGGTGAGCGCGGCTGCCGTAACGCCTGTGTCGTATCCCCACGCGGTGGCGAGCAAAAAGTCCGTATACCGCCGTGTGGGGGCACTCGGCTTCACCTCGTTTAAATCGACGCCCCAGCGCGAGGCGTATCTCTTGTGGAGGTCGGTCTCTTCGATCGCTCCGGCCGCCAGGGCGTGAAAGGCCTTTGTGGCATCCCAATCCAACCCTTTCGCTGCGGCTATACAATATGCCCTGGTGAAGGCATGGAGGTAAAAGTAGTCTTGTCCGACGTACCAGGCGAAATTTCTTTGCGGGAGCGACCCACCCGCTATTCCTCGGATGAAAGGGTGCCTTAGGCATGCCCTCGCAAGATCCGCATTCTCGAGCCAAAGGCGTTCCGCCAAAGACATTTAAAGCCTCCTCCCTTTTTGAATTCTTTTTCTCAAGGGATTATACTGCTCTTTGAGGGGGCGGAGCCATGAAATGTCACGAATGTGCGGATAAACCTTGCAGGAACGGCAACCCTTGTGTCGCCAAAGATAGCCGTTCCTTGTACGAGGGAGAGGAACAAACGCTTCAAGTGGCGGCGGAAGTGGAGGCGTTGTTTTACGGCGAAATCTGCAGACTCGAGGAGATAATGGAGTACGCCCGCCGTATGGAGTACAGAAAGCTGGGGCTTGCTTTTTGCGTTGGGCTTTCTGATGAAGCTAAGGTTGTGGGGGATATATTGTCTAAGGAATTTGAACTGCATTCGGTCTGTTGTAAGGTCGGCGGTTTGGGCAAGGAGGAGATGGGGCACCCGTTGCGAGTCTGGCTTGGCCCGACGTCGTGCAACCCGGCCGAGCAGGCTCGCGTTTTAGATGAAGAGGGGTGTGAGTTGACTATCGTTTTGGGGCTGTGTGTGGGGCACGACTCGCTCTTTTACCGCCACATAAAGGCTCCCGTTACGACGCTTGCCGTAAAGGACAGAAAATTGGGCCATAACCCCATGGCAGCCGTATATTGCCAATATATAAGGAAACGGCTCGGAGGAAGGCCTAAGGAAAGGGAATTTTGAGGTGTGAGCGCATGGGAAAAGAGAAGATCATCTTAGACGTGGACCCCGGATCCGACGATGCCATAGCCATTGCGGTGGCCGGCAGGCATCCGCGCATAGAGCTTTTGGCTATAACGGTTGCGGCGGGTAACCAGACGTTGGAGAAGACGGCGAAGAACGCCCTCAAGGTTTGTTCACACTTGGGGATAACGGGAGTACCCATAGCGGCGGGCATGTCGCATCCCCTGGTGAGGGAGCCAATAACCGCTGCAAATGTTCACGGCGAATCTGGACTGGATGGGGTGGAGTTGGAAGAGCCCAAACTTGACCTCGACCCGCGACACGCCGTCGATCTCATCGTAGAAATGCTCTCCTCTTTGAGCGGCGATATAAATTTCGTCGCCACCGCTCCGCTGACGAACCTTGCAGTGGCCTTGAGGAAGAAACCAGGCATAGCAAAAAAGATAAAGAGGATCGTCATGATGGGGGGTTCCTATGGCCTCGGCAACATAACGCCGGCCGCGGAGTTCAACATCTACGCCGACCCAGAGGCGGCACACATCGTCTTTTCCTCCGGTGTGCCTATTGTTATGATGGGGCTCGACCTCACTCATCAGGCAGTGGTGACGCGGGATGTGACAAAACGCGTCGAGGACATAGACAACGATGCCTCTCGGCTCTTCGTCGGCCTGATGGGTTTTTACAGCGCCCGATACAGGGAGCGCTTCGGTTTCGACGGAGCACCGCTGCACGACCCGACGACGCTCGCCTGGTTGATAGACCCTTCAATTGTGGAGACAAAAGCTATGCATGTGGATGTGGAACTTAGAGGAGAACACACCTACGGGAGGACGGTTTGCGACTACTGGTGTGCATTGGGCAAGCCACCGAACGCCGACGTAGGAGTGAGACTCGAGGTGGAGCGCTTTTGGGACGCAATCTGCAAGGCGCTGTCTTTCTATTCATAGCCTTCGCTCTCTGGTAAAATGATCCGAAAATAAAATCCTTTGACTTTTTCCGCGAAGGGATGCAGATACTATATGGATGAGAAGGTTTTGAGAGGTTTAGCTCAAGATTTGGTCGGCGGCAAGCTTTCGGTGGACGATTTCCTCGTGCGCTTGAAAGAATTGCCCTATCTCGACATGGGAGATGTGAAACTCGATACGCACAGGGCGCTTCGCAAAGTTTTTCCCGAGGTGGTGTATTGTCCTGGAAAGAGTGATGACCAGCTCTTGCGGATAGCGGAGGCCATAGCCGAGAGTGATGGCCCGGCCCTCTTTTCCCGCGCTACGGAGGTTCAATATGCCATCATAAGGCGCGCTCTGTCCGAGGTGGAATATTTCCCGGTGGCGCGCCTTGTGGCTGCTCGCCTTCCGGCTGAGCATCCTTACGATGGCGTGGTGGTGGCGAGCGCGGGTAGCAGTGATGTGCCCGTAGCGGAGGAAGCTGCCATGGTTGCCATCGCCATGGGTTGTAAGGTAAAGCGCATTTACGATGTCGGTGTGGCTGGGCTCCACAGGCTTCTTGCCCACATCGAGGAGCTTCAGTCGGCCAAGGTCGTCGTGGCGGTGGCTGGCATGGACGGTGCTTTGCCCAGCGTCATCGGCGGCATTGTCTCTTGCCCCGTCATAGCAGTCCCCACCAGCGTCGGATACGGCGCATCGTTCGGCGGTCTTGCCGCGCTTCTGACGATGCTCAATGCCTGCGCCTCTGGCATTTCGGTGGTGAACATCGACAACGGCCTCGGTGGTGGATATTGTGCCGCTCTGATAGCTCGGCAAGCATGTAGAGAGAAGGAGTGAGCCTCTCTTGGAACGCATTCTTTACCTGAACTGTCTTTTTGGCATAAGCGGAGACATGTTTTTGGGGGCCATGATAGACCTTTTGAGCGACGACGGAGCGCTGGACACGGCCTTGAAGGGATTGCAGCTCGGAAATTACGAGATCGCAGTGAGTCGCGAGAGGAGAAGGGGCATCACGGGGGTGAGAGTTAGCGTAAAATTTGACTCCGAATCTCACCACGGTCGAAACCTCGGCGACATCGTTAAAATAATAGAAGATAGCAGCTTAAGCGATTTTGTGAAAAGCGAAGCTCGGGAAGCTTTCACCCGCCTGGCCGAGGTCGAGGGAAAAATCCATGGTGTTCCTCTTGAGTTCATCCACTTCCACGAGGTTGGAGGCATAGATTCCATAGTTGACGTAGTGGGAGCCTTTGCCTTGTCGGAGCGCCTCGAGGTGAACCGTGTTGTGTCATCTCCCGTCAATGTGGGTTCTGGCTTCGTAAATTGTGCCCATGGAATCTTGCCTGTGCCAGCTCCAGCCACGGCTGAGCTCCTTAAAGATGTGCCGGTGTTTTCCTTTGGCGAGCCTATGGAGCGCACCACCCCTACAGGGGCGCTCCTTTTGAAGATGCTCGCCTCCGCTTTCGGCCCTCTGCCGCTTGGTGTTTTGAAGAAGGTGGGCTACGGGGCTGGAGAGAGGGAGTCTTCCTTGCCCAATGTCCTCCAGGCCATATTGCTCGAGGGAGAGGCCCCACTTCAATGAAACACGAGAGGCATCGCGCCCATGTTTTCATGAGTGCCGACGCCGAAGGATATAGTGTTATCCTACAAGCGCTTCAGTATCTGCAGGCCAGGGCTTCCGTGCGCAGGCTCTCGTCGTTCTTCGAGCTCGCTCCTCGAGCAGCGAAAAAAAAGGGCCGCATAGGCGTTGCCTGCGAAGTCGACGTCTATGACGGCATAAATGCGTTATCTTCATTCTTGGAGTGGATCGAAAAGCGAACAGCGCACGGTGGCCATGTCTTTCCCGTCTCGGCGGAGCTTTTGGCTTACGACGGCCGCCTCTTGGACGATATATCGCCCCATGCGACGGCCGCCTTGATCGACATCGCCCCTCAATTATTTTCAGGCCAGGACTTTTCTGTGCCAGAAGGAGTTCGTCCTGTTAAGGAAATTCAGAAGGTTAACTCGGCTGAGGATGTGCAAGAGAGGTGCCCGACCGTGCCGATCGCCTTGAGCCGCGTGGGTATAACCGACGTGCGACGTATCATTCGCCTTGACGTAGACGGCGAGGTGAAGCTCTTTTACGCAAACCTCGATCTCTTTGTCCAGTTGGACTCCTTGCACTCCGGCATCCATATGTCGCGCTTCAACGATGCGCTCGAGGAAGTGGTGGAAGAGGTCACGAAGGAGCCGTCGCCCGATATAGAGTCCCTCGCCGAGAGGCTCGTCCTCCAGGTGGTGCGGCGGCAAAACGCCGCCTACGCGGAGGTTCGCATAAGAGCGCACTTTCCGCTGCGCAAAGTGACGCCTGCATCTGCCAAGAGGGTGGAGGAGTTGTATGAGTTCATCGGGATGGCCTCGAGCGATGCCGACAAGCGCGTTAAACGCGTCTCCGGCGTAGAGGTGGAGGGTATGACGGTCTGCCCTTGTGCACAAGGGATGATGGCGGCATATGCCGAAGAGCTGCTGGTCAAGGAGGGGTATTCTCAAGAAGAGGCAAGACGGATAGTCGAGATCTTTCCGGTACCGTCCCACAACCAGCGGGCCAGGGGGACACTCCTTCTGGGCTCTCCGGTCCCAATAAAAGCCGAAAATTTAGTTCACGTAGTGGAAGCTTCTATGAGCTCGGAAATTTACGAGTTGCTGAAGCGCCCCGACGAGTTTTTTGTGGTTAAAAAGGCGCATGAAAACCCGAGGTTCGTGGAAGACGTAGTGAGAGAGATGCTTAGAAATGTGATAGGGATATTTCCGGAGCTTCCGGACGAATCCTTCGTCCTGGCGAGGACGGAGAGCTCTGAGAGCATCCACCAGCACAACGCCTTTGCCGAGCGCTCCGGGTATCTGGGCGATATCAGGTGCGAGTTGGGTTCATCCGGTGCAATGATGAGGGGTCTTACCCTCGAAGAATATCTTCGCTCGTGAAAACTTGAGCGTAATGGAGGGATTATAGCGTGAAAGGTGCCGAGATTTTATTGAAGATACTTGAAGCCTATGGCGTGGAGCACGTCTTCGGTTTGCCGGGAGAGACGACGCTCCCCTGGTATAAAGAGTGGCATAAATACCCGCAGATTGAGCATGTGCTCACGAGGGACGAACGTAACGCCAGCTTTATGGCCGAGGCTTACGCCAAGGTGGCGTTTAAACCCGGCGTGTGTGAAGGGCCGAGCCCCGGCGCTGCCCATATGCTGCCCGGGGTGGCCGAGGCTTTCAAGGCTTCTGTCCCTGTGATAGTCTTTACGTCGGATGTGCCGCTCAATATGGAGCTCAGAAACATGCTCACCGGTTGCAACCAAACTCGCCTTTTTGAGCCGGTCACCAAGGCCGCTTTTACAGTCACAAATAGCGGTGAAATCCCTTTCATACTTCGCAGGGCCTTTCGTATCGCTACGACCGGCAAGCCCGGGCCCGTGCACATCCGGATTCCCTCGAGCGTCTTCGATGAGGAGGCAGACGCGAAAGACCTGTACGCTCAGGGTCCATTTGCAAGTTACCCTGGTCACTGCCCCGTGGCCGACCCGGAAGAAGTTTCTAAGGCTTTAAAGCTCCTTCTCGCGGCTGAAGCCCCCCTTATAATATGCGGTCAGGGCGTTCTTTACTCCCAGGCGTGGGATGAGGTTTCGAGGCTCGCTGAAAGGCTTGAAATACCAGTAGGAACGACGATGACCGGCAAAGGGAGCATCTCCGAACTGCACCCGTGGTCCATCGGAGTCGTGGGGGCGCGCGGCGGGACGAGCCTTTCTAATCGCTATGTGGAAGAGGCGGATCTGATCTTTTATATAGGGTCCAATACCGATTCGGCTGGCACGGATGGGTGGAAGTTGCCCAACCCCGCGTCGGGCAAGCGCTTTATCCAGCTCGATGTAAGCGAAGCCGAGGTGGGAAACGTCTATCCGGTCGACGTGGCCTTGATAGGCGACGCCAAATCTACGCTGAAAGCAATGCTTGAAATGCTTGAAAACACGAAACTGACCTTCGGCAGGCGTTTTACGGCTCGAGACATAGAGCGGATGAAGCTCGAGCGCGAGGCGCTCGTAAAAGAGGCAGAATCGTGTGATGACTTTCCCTTTCACCCGTTGCGGATACTTAAGGAATTTAAGGAAGTTATGCCCGAAGACGGCCTCATCGCCGTAGATGCTGGCGTGAGCAGCATATACAGCACTGCCTTTTACACACAAAAGAGGGCGGGTAGGCAATTCTTGTCCGGGTACTCCATGGGTGCTTTGGGTTATGCCATCCCAGCAGCTTTTGGGGCATGGGTCGGTGGCAATGGGAGGGTCGTTGCGGCATTGACGGGCGACGGCAGCTTCGCCTTTACGGTGGGCGAGCTTGAGACGTTGGTCAGGTTTGGGGCGAACGTGAAGATATTTCTCTACAAAAACGACGCCTATGGATGGATCCGCGGCGAGAGCGTCTGGGCGGAGAAGATGGAACCCTTCGCTGCAGATTTTTCCTCGGTAGACCACGCTGCGATAGCTCGCGCTTATGGTCTTGCTGCCTTCCGGCCGGTTACCGCAGCGGAGCTTTATTCCGCTGTAAGGGAGGCATTCGCCCACGACGGACCGGCCTTGGTGGAGCTCGCAGTTGCGACGCAGGATAGGCTCGTCCCACCGGTGCCTAAGTGGGTCGCCGAAGCGAAGATGATGAAAGCTCCTTATATCTATTAAATTAAACTTGAGGAGGTGTTTTGTGCTGTGACGAGCTTTTACTCGGCCAGGAGGGCAGTCTTGGGCGTGATAGTGGCCGTTATGGACCACGAGAGGAGCGACAGAAGGCTTTGCCTATTGGACGTTCCGTCGAGGATACTTAAGCGCGGCGAAATCCACGAGGTGATCCTCACCGGCGAAGAGCCTGGGGAGGAGAGGGTCGTAAATCATGCGGTATACTTGGGCTTCGTAGAAGTGACGCAGGGCGGACTCGTAATACCCGGGGATGAGCTTCTTATCAGGCATAACAACATAGGGAGACTTTTGGGCTTTGACGATACCCACATGCCCAATCACCTCAATCTGGTGGTCAAAGCCCAGAACATCGCAAGCGGGGCGAAACTCGGAATCCACCTCGACGATCCCGTCGAATTTGTCTCTATTTAATAATGGCGTTTAATGAACATTAAAGCAGTTTTGTTATAAAATAGCGTACTATTAGGAAACTGAGGTATATTTGCGCTTATAACGAAGGAGGTTCCTCGTTGGTCAACTTTAAGGTTCGCTCTGCATATATACTGATATTGAGTTTGCTTTGTTCGTTTAGCTCCGTTTATTCCCGAGCAGAAGCCGCTCCGTCGCTGATAGCTCGTGGCGACGGTAGGGCCAAGGTCGTAGCCCTCACCTTCGACGACGGCCCTTATCCCATTTATACGGAGCGCCTCCTTGCCGTCCTCGATGCTTATGACATTAAAGCCACGTTCTTTTTGGTGGGTGTGAACGCTGCATCGCATCCGGACTTGGTGCGAGAGATAGCGCGTGGTGGACACGTTGTAGGAAATCACAGCCATCGTCACTTGAGAATGAAGGATCTTCCTGAGGAGGATATCAGGTGGGAATGGCAGATGTGTTCTCACACGATAAGGGCCATCACCGGAAACCTACCTCGCTTTTGCCGCCCGCCGGGCGGAGGGTATAACGGCACGATAGTTTCAGCTGCCCGCAAAGAGGGGCTTTCTGTCGTGCTTTGGACGGCCAACGGCGCTGATTATACAGGTATATCGCCCAAAGCCATCGAAAGGCGCGTTTTGGGCGCCACGGGCTCTGGCGGCATCATCCTACTTCACGAAGGGGTGGACAACACGATCGAAGCCTTGCCCGTGATCATCGAGACGCTCCGCTCCAAGGGTTATCGCTTCGTAACAATTGATAAGATGGTTGCCTCTTTTTAGCTTTTTCAAGGCAAACAAAAATGTGTATACAATATGGAACAGTTGTGGTATCACGATAGGGAGCTTATAATAAAAACAATCAAATGGGGGGTGAAGTAGGATGCGAATTAGATCGGTGTCGTGTTTGGCAATATGCGCGATGGTGCTATCCCTGGGATTTGCCGTGATCGGTTCTCCAGCTGAGGCCGCTGAAACGGTGAAGATCGGCGCTGTTTATCCATTGAGCGGCAACCTGGCGAGGTTAGGCGAAGAAAGCTATAGAGGTGCAGAGCTTGCCAGGATCGAGAGGAACGCCCAAGGAGGCGTGTGGGGGAAACAGGTCGAGTACGTGGTGGCCGACGCGCCGGATACGAACGCTGCCAGGTCCGAGGCGGAACGGTTGATCACAAGATCTAACATGAAGCTCCTCTTGGGCACTTATTCAAGCTCTTTGGCGTATGTAGCTACAGAAGTGGCCGAGCGCAACAGGGTGCCCTTCTTCGAGTTCGGCGCTATATCCGATCCCATTACAGAGCGAGGGTTCAAATATACTTTCAGGACCTGCGCACCTGCCTCCGGCTTTGGGACGATAGCCGTCAGAGTCATAGCAGAACTGGCAGCGCCGAAGATGGGCATGGCACCTAAAGACATCAAGCTCGCCATAGTTTATGAAGATTCCCTTTACGGCACAACCTGCGCCAAGTATGCCAAGGCTGAAGCGGAAAAGGTTGGTATGCCCGTCGTAGCCGATGAGCCGTACAGCGCTAAGACCAACGACCTTTCGCCGGTTATCCTAAAGCTCAAGGCTGCAAACCCAGATGCGGTGATTCATACCGCCTACATCGCCGATGCGATCCTCTTCTCGAGACAGGCTAAGGAGCTCAACTTCGACGTGAAGGCCTACGTGGGGCAGGGTGGAGGCCATTCCATGTTGGATTGGGCTAAGGCCATCGGTGATGTCTCCGGGTTTTTGAACGTGGACTTTCCCCAATTTAAGATCAATAAGGCCTATACGCCGGGTTTGGATGAGTTCATTAAGCTTTACGAAGACACGTACAAAGAGCCTCCTCACTCGGGCCATTCGCTGGTCAACTACTTCGGGGCTAAGGTAATGTTCGACGCTATGGAAAAGGCTGGTAGCCTCGATGCCGATAAAATAAGAGAGGCTGCCCTCTCTCTCGACGTGCCGGAGGGACAGACCTGCACCGGGTGGGGGGTCAAGTTCGACCCGAAGACCGGGCAGAACGTGAGGGCTTTGCCTTACGGCCTAATGTGGACCAAGGATCAAGAACAGGTGACGATTTATCCTTCAGAGGCTGCGGTGGCTGAGATCATCGTCCCCATGCCCACTTGGCGCGAACGGGGACAGTAGCCTTGCTTATCGTTCAGCGTGGATGAATTATTAGAAATAGGCCCCGCATCCCTTATGAGCTTACCGTAAGGGATACGGGGCTTCTGTGATGTCTTCGCGAAGAGGTGGCCACTTTGATGAGTTATACGTTTATTCAAGTCTTGATCTCCGGTGTACTGCTCGGGGGCATTTATGCCCTCATAAGCATAGGCCTCACCTTAATATTTGGCGTCATAAAAGTAATCAATTTTGCCCATGGCGAGTTCCTGATGCTCGCCATGTATTTTGCCTACTGGATGTGGCATTATTGGGGAGTGGATCCATATGCCTCTGCCATCGTGCTCGCCGCTCTCCTTTTCCTCATAGGAGCAGCCACTCAAAGAGGAATAATCCAGCCGCTGCTGAAGTCGCCCGCATCTATGCAGATATTTGCCACTGTCGGGCTTTCCATAACGTTGCAGAATGTGGCGCTGTTTTTGTGGAAGGCCGACTACAGGACGATTCAAACGGCTTATCAGGCATCAAAAATAACCATTGGCGAGCTCGCTATAGGTTACCCTCGTCTTGTAGCCTTTGCCGGAGCCACGGCCATGACGATCGTCATATTTTGGTTCCTCAAAAACACATTCACCGGCAGGGCCATAAGGGCCATAGCTCAGGATAGGATGGCGGCGATGCTCATGGGGATCAACCAAAAGAAGATGTATATGCTCGCCTTCGGTCTCGGCTCGGCATGCGTCGGAGTGGCCGGCGGACTGCTCATGCCCATATATTACGTCTTTCCCACCGTAGGCACGTATTTTTCGCTCACTGCCTTTGTAGTGGTCGTGTTGGGCGGCATGGGCGATATTAGGGGAGCATGGATAGGAGGCATCATAATAGGCCTTGTGGAGGCTATAAGCGGCTTCTATGTGCCCGCCCTGAAAGAGGCCGTGTATTTTGCCATATTCATTTTGATACTTCTCTTCAGGCCTTCGGGGATCCTTGGGTTGGGGCGCGGTTTTGAGGAGGTCGCTCAGGAATGAAGAGGCTGGTATGGAGCCTGTTTATTTTGGCCTTGCTTTCTGCATTGCCTCTGGTGGTGAGGACCCAGTTTTATCTCCACATCTTCATATTGACCTTCCTCTACGCCTCCTTTGCCAACTCATGGAACCTCATCGGTGGATATGCGGGGCAGCTGTCATTGGGACACGCTGCGTTTTTCGGGATAGGCGCCTATGCCTGTGCCATAGGGAGCGTAAAGTTCGGCATTTCCCCTTTCATCGGGCTTGCGATAGGCGTAATAATAGCAGTCCTTGTGTCAGGAGCAATAGGTTACCCTTGTTTTAGGCTTAGGGGACCCTTTTACACGCTTTCTACCATTGCCTTTGCCGAGGTGGTTAGGCTTTTGACTCTTTACTGGAGGGATCTGACCGAGGGAGCCGTGGGCATATTGATACCGTTCAGACCCGGCGTTGCCAACCTGATCTTTTCTGGCAAAGTTCCTTACTACTATATAGGTCTGATCATGATGGCTCTCTCGACACTTCTCTGCTATCACGTGGAAAGATCAAGGTTCGGCTATTACTTAGTGGCCGTGAGGGAGGATGAGGATGCGGCGGAAGCGTGCGGCATACGTAGCGCGCGATACAAACTCTACGCCGCGATGATTAGCGCTGCGATTGCAGCCATCTGCGGAGTCTTTTATGTGCAGTATATGCTCTTCATAGATCCTGAAGGGGTGTTCAACCTCAACGTCTCCATCCAAGCTGCCCTTATGGCGATCATCGGCGGAGCCGGGACTTGGCTTGGCCCCGTCGTGGGAGCTGCCCTGCTCATCCCCTTGGGAGAGTTTTTGCGCGGTTGGTTGGGCGGAGCTGCCAGGGGGTTGCACATGGCCTTTTATGGTATCGTCCTCATCGTGGTAGTGATGGTTATACCTCAGGGGATAGTTGTCACCGTAAGGAACTTGCTTAAGGTTAAGGCCGCCCGTAACGTTGAGGAGGAGAGAAGATGAGGCGGAACGTGCTTGAGGTAAAGGACCTCACCAGGCGTTTCGGCGGCTTGGTGGCCGTCGATGGCGTAAGCTTTCAAGTAGCCGAAGGGGAACTTATGGGCCTCATCGGCCCGAACGGCGCTGGAAAAACTACAATATTCAACCTCATATCTGGACATCTCCTCCCTACCTCTGGCAGCATTCGCTTTTTAGACATGGACATCACGCATCTTAAGCCGCCGGCTGCGCGCTGTTTGGCTGGAATAGGCAGGACCTTCCAAATAGTCAAACCTTTTGGAGGCCTGACGGTCTGGGACAACGTTACTATAGGGGCTCTTGCACGGCATCCTGATATGGGCGAAGCCAGAGAGAGAGCAAGGCAGATGCTCGAGTTTGTCGGACTGTGGAGATATAAAGAAGTTGCGGCGCGCAGCCTCACCCTCCCCGGCAGGAAAAGACTCGAAATGGCCAGGGCGATGGCCACAGAGCCCAAACTGTTGCTCTTGGACGAAGTCATGGCCGGGCTTACGCCGACCGAGATCTCAGAGGTGCTTACCATGATCAGGCGCTTCGCGGAAGAGTTTAACGTAGCTATCGTCGTGGTAGAGCATGTAATGGCTGCAGTTATGCGACTTTGTGAATGGATAGTGGTGATCCATCATGGCAAAAAGATCTCCGAAGGCACTCCCAAAGAGGTTACCAAAGACCCTAAGGTCATAGAAGCCTATCTCGGCGAAGAAGCGTTTATAGCGTGAGAATTTGGGGGCGATAGAGCGTGATCTCTGTTAAAGAATTGGATGCCGGCTACGGGGACATACAAGTGCTTCGAGGTGTCTCTTTGGAAATAAACGAAGGCGAGATCGTAAGTCTCGTGGGGGCTAACGCTGCCGGCAAAAGCACCATGGTGAAGGCCTTGAGCGGCATTATAAAGCCATGGCGCGGCCAGGTTTTGTTCGACGGCGTTAGGGTCGATACTCTCGAGCCTCACGAGATCGTAGAGTTAGGGATCATCCAGGTGCCCGAAGGCAGAAGGCTTTTCCCCCAAATGAGCGTGCTGGAGAATCTGCTTTTGGGCGCATATACGCCCAGAACGAGGAGGGATTACGAAAAGACGCTCGGAGACATCTTTGAGATGTTCCCCATTCTCAAAGAAAGGCAAAACCAGCTGGCCGGTTCTCTCTCCGGCGGGGAGCAGCAGATGTGCGCTATAGGCAGGGGGCTAATGGCCAAGCCCAAGCTTTTGATGCTGGATGAGCCTTCTTTAGGGCTTGCCCCTATCTTGGTAGCTCAAGTTTTGAGCATGGTGAAGACTATAAGAGAGCAGGGGGTCACCGTGTTGCTGGTGGAGCAGAACGTAAGACAGTCGCTATCTTTAGCTGACCGAGGCTATGTCTTGGAAAACGGCAGAATAGTAATGGAAGGGCCTTCGGCAGCACTCCTCGCCGATGACCGCTTGAGGCAGGCCTACCTCGGTATGTAGTGGCGCCGGATTCAAATAATCGCCCGTTTCTAAGGCCGCGATAGCCAGCGATCGGCAAAATAAGGCGTCATCAGTCAAGCTGGGAGCGAGCTAATGGTGTCACATTATGCCATTCAGCCTATGCAAGCCCGTTCTCTATTCATTGCCATCGAAGTTGCCTGGGGCGTCATAGATTTTCGCAGCGATCCCTCTCTTTGAGCTGTTTTTGCCCCTCTTGAGCATCTGGCAAGCGCTGCACAAGAGGGGTTATAGTTAAGTGCATAAATATCCATAATTAAAGGCTATTCTGGATAGGAATTTCGCTGCCCATGACTTAGTAAAGCTCAGCTTCTGGGAGAGCCTGCAGAAACTGCTCCCTATTATCTCTTTCAGTTCATCGACATGCTTAACGAAGCTCACGGAAATGACCCTCTTTATAGCCTTCCAAATGAATTCTATGGGATTGAGATCTGGAGAATACGGCGGCAGATATACGAAGTATATCCCCATCTCCTGGGCCCTCCGCCTTACCTTCATGCTTCTGTGGGTGGAGAAGTTGTCCAGGACTACGATGACGGCCTTGTATTCCTCGTTACGTCGCCTTACCTCTTCCAGAAAGTCGAGGAATCGCTCTATCTTAGAATCGATGGCGAACTCCCAAACTGCCTCTCCTCTCAATGGGTAAAAGCCCATGGTATTGGCTCTCATCTTCTGGGTATTTTTCCTCACCCCTACTTTGCCTGAGCTCCATACCCTTACCGTATTGGCTGTAAGTTGCGGAGATCTCTCATCGGCAAAGCCGATGGCTATCTCCTCAAACCTGTAGCCTTTTGCCTCTATAAGATATTTGTAGGTCAACTCCAATTGCTCCTTGAGAGACTCCTCTGCATTATCGGGTCTTCGATAATCCTTTGGATAGGGTTTAGCGAAGTTCAACCTAAGTTTGTGCTTTAGAATCCTCCTCACCTGATGCTCCGACAGCTTCACTCTAAATTCCTCCAGGATAAGCCTTACAACTTCTTGGGTCTGCCAAAACTCCTTTCTCTTGAGTAGCTCCTCGAGCTTTTTTAATTCTTCAGGCGTAAGCTTGGAAGGCCTGCCCCTTTTTGAACCCTCTTTAGAGGCTATTCCTTCATATCCTGCGCTGTTCCACTTCCTTATCCACTCATATGCTGTAGGGTGAGGCAGGAGGAATATCTGTGTAGCCTGCTCAAATGGGAGCTTCAGGTTTGCTACAGCGTTCAAGAACGCGAGTTTCCTCCAAATGCCCCAGTCCTCTTCCTTTTCCAATAATTCCTTTACGAGTTGAGGATCTTTAACTGCTATCCTTTCACCTTTCATAATGGTCTCATTATAGTAATTATGGAGATTTTTGCAAGATACTATAAAAACACAAAAGCAAAGACTTGACCTCGAGGGTCAGTTTTGGGGCTGAGCTATGTCTATGTATCTCTCCATGTGAGAGAGGGCATAATTCTCTGCTTCCTTCGAGACCTCGTCCATGTCTATGAAAAAGCCCTGGGGGAACAATGCTCCCCAGCCATAGGGAGGATTATCCGTCCAGCGTATGAGGCCGAACGATTTTAGCATGTTGAGTTGATCGGCGATGATATCGTTATAAGCAGCTATCAAGCCGGCAATCCTTATTATGACATTGTCGAGGGGCTCCATGATCTCCTCTGGGACAAATTCCGCGCCGTCCAAAAACTCATCTGCTATTGATTTGATGGCTATTTTCATGCCTGCGTAGTTTGCAAGGGTTTTAAAGACTGAATTGCGCCATGAAGCTATGAGTGCCCTAGCCGGCTCGTCATCTGAGATACAACTGTTTGCGTACCAGCTATCCTCAATTCCCTTTTCTTTTAGAGAAGAGATTGGAACGGGAATGGAGAGTTGCATTTTAGTCGTTGCCAAGATGCCTTGCTCGCGAGACGCTTGGAGGTTTAGTGCCTCTCGGGGCAATTTTACCAGATGGATTTGCTCAGGCTCGATCTCGTGTTCGATGGTGAAGACATTGAAACCGGCTATCTTTGCCGTTTCATCGCTTTCATGTTCTTCAATCCAATTGTTCCATGACCGTATCATTATGCCCTTTTCCCTTTGAAAGTCTCCTTCGTTGAGGTATCGTTCTTCTTTGCTGAAGTAATCATCTATGGAGACATATGCCCTCCCATCGATGACGCGCTCCTCCAGCTCTAAGGATGCAAGATGCCTTTTTGCCTCTAAGAGGATGGCGTATTGCGTCTCTTTGTCTAAGATTTCGGGCTCCTCCTCCTCCTCCTCCTCTTCTTCTTCTTCTTCTTCTTCTTCGTCGTCGTCGAATTCTTCTTCGGTCGCACTTTCAGCGTAGTCCTCTTCAGACAAGGAGTCGTCCTCGGATTCTTTTTCGTCTTCTTTTAGCTTGAATATGATTGGCCATGCAAGAGGATTATTTTCTTCCAAATAAACTGTTTCATACCTTCTGTCCAGAAGGATTTTGACCCACTCGAGCAGCTCAAGGGCTGCCTTGTCTATCCATTTTTCTTCGATCAAGGGTATATTCGCCATGAAGTAATTGGGGAAATCGTCCGGCTGCAATATCTCACCTGTTTCGAATACGCCGGCATGCGAAAGTGATTCCACCTCTTTCACCAAAGCCTCGACAGCCCTGTCGAATTCTTCGTCCCTTACGTCTGCAAGGCCGTGAGTGAAGTCTCTTTTGTTTAGGAAGTCGTCAAAGGCTTCGGGAGATTCGAAGATCGAACGCGCTTCTTCTATCTCTTCGCTAAAAATGCTTTCCGCGCCGCTCTCTGAGGGGTTAGAAGCACGCAGCAGGTGTAGCCATCGTAATGGTATTTCCTTCTTGCCCTCCATTACGAAGCTTTCTTTTACCATATACGGCAATATCCTTTCTTTCATTTCATTACAAGGCTCCAGGGCATGTTCATTGAGGCTCAAAAGTAGATCGGCCATTCCTTCGGAGAGCGGGTATGGCATGCTCGACAGGGATTCAAACGTTAGCCTGGCTAATTCAGAGGTCGTCAAGGCTCCAACGATCCTCTTGAACTTTTCCACAAGCAGCGCTGTTTCGAGGCTCATCTCTCTGCGCTTTTTATCGATTTCCTCATTTATGCTGTAGATCAAGGAACCCACGAATTCGATCTGCGGCTTCAGTTCGTTGAATGCTTGCTTTACAGCCTTAGGCCCCTTACCCTTCTGTTCTCTCATGAGGGCCTTTATGATTTTTTCTCCCAGAGTCTCTACGGAATCGTCGGATTTTTTATCTTTAGGCTCAGGGGCCAACATGGTCTCGCTGAGCCATTCCTTAACGGCCTCTTTCACTATCGGAGATATATCATTACCGCTGGTAAACGCCCCAAGTTTGCCCAAGGGATCCACTCCTTCGTTGACTTTCGGTGAATTTTGCCTATTGTAAAACTTTCGAGGTTAGAATACAAATAACGAGTCGGCTTAAATTGTAGAAGGGGATGAAATCATGGAACGCAATGTCGCATTAAAAGAACGTGCTGCTGAGCCGTATGCGATCGAGGTTTCGCCGGACGTTACGCTCACTCTCTTGGATTTGCCTGTGGATATGGAAGGGTTTCACCATTTCATAGGTATATGGCTGATCCAAGACCGGCATTTAGGCAGGACGCTTCTCGTAGATGTGGGGCCCGCCTCGGCATCGCCCCTGCTTCTGGAACGGCTTTCGGATCTGGGCGTTCGCGCAGTCGACTTTTTGCTTTTGACCCACGTGCACATCGACCATGCTGGTGGAGTCGGACACCTGGCGAAAGCCTTCCCAGGCCTCAAGGTGGTTGCTCCCGAAAAGGGAAAACGCCACCTGGTCGATCCTTCTGTTCTTTGGGAGGGGAGTTTAAAGACCTTGGGAAAGGTGGCCGAGATCTACGGCAAGATGATACCGTTGCCGGGAGACCGCCTCATAGAAGGCTTAGAGGGAGTTACACCGATAGACACGCCGGGGCATGCTCCTTATCATAACTCTTATGTTTATGCCGCCTCTGGGCGCAAAATCCTCTTCCCAGGCGAGGCAGCAGGTGTGTTTCTGCCCAAGGGCTTAGCATATCCGGACGGGACATCGACCGACTTTCCTTACATTCGTCCGGCCACGCCGCCCAAATTCTTCTTCGATGTCACATTAGAATCACTGAAGAAAGTGGAAGCCGTGGGCGCTGAGTGGATATGTTACCCCCATTTCGGTCCCTCTCATGAGCCGGAAACCCTCCTGCGCCTTCACGAAGAGCAACTCTTTCGATTTAAAGATACCACAATTCATGTGGTGAAAGAAGGCGCAGGAGAGGGTGAACAGGCGGTCGAGATCATCTTATTAAGACTGCTCGAGGAAGACCCCTTGCTCTCCGAGTTTGCGCGTTTGCCGGAAGATATTCGCTCGAGAGAACGCTTCTTCTTGCAAAACAGCATAAGGGGCTTCCTCGACTACGTCCTAAGAGAAGGACCGAAAGCTTAGAGCGTCAAGGGTCCTTGGGACTCTTTGAGGTCAAGCCTTAACGGCTGCCTCTTGCAAGATTCGTGCGGCCCTCACCTGATTGAATATGCCACAAGGGCATAAGACGGCGAGTTCCTCAGCTGCTTTTTCTGCGGACTTCCTGCCCTTTTTGACCTCTTCCATTTTCTTTCGGATGAGGTTAGCAGCAATCATGTGGTGGCCGCACATAGAGGTTACGGCGAGCACGTCCTCCTCTGGGAGGAGGTCCTTCTTTCCCCAAACGCCCAAGGAGTAGTTTATGGTGTGAGGGGTAAGTTCTGCCTCCTCGCAAGACGGCAGGACCTCATCCAAAAGACCGCTTATGATGACCGAAAGACCTAAGTCCGCCTTCTTCATCTCCTTCAGGAATTCGACCACCTGTTCTCTTTTGGTAAAGACGCCCCTGATGCGCGATTGCCTTGAGAGGTTGGTCACTATTTCGTTCACTGGGCATTTCAGTTTGCAGCCCAATTTGACGTCTCCCCAGTTTTCTGAACCGCACTTTTCCGCTATGGTTATAGCTCGGCGCGCCTTCTCCTCGAAGTCAACATCGTTTATCCCCTTCGATTGATAGATGAACCATACGAAGTCGTTTCGTTGGGATTCTATGCTTCCGAACCTGTGCAGCGAGTGTGTCATATTCGCCTACCTCCTACTATTATGGGATGAGAGGCCTGCCCAGCCCTACGTTCACCTTGCCCCTGAAGGGCTTCGGTATGCCCAACTTCTCCAAAGTCTCGAAGAAGAAAGAGACTTCCTCCTGCTCTGCACGCGAGACTATTCCCAGGCAAAAGGTGGTCTCTATCTCTTTTTCTACGCGCTGTAAAGCCATTAAGACGTCTGGCAGTTTCTCCTTTGGGCATTTCCCCTCTATGATCACTGAGAGGACGTTTGTGTCCAAGGCCTCATCTATGAGTTTGCCGGTCTTTATATCGGTCATGAGCGTAGCCAGCGGTGTGATTTCCGGCCCTTCGAGCACAACTCCGGCTTGCGCTACGGCCATCGCCACTTTTTCGGCATCTCGCAGGCGGCAGCCGATTCCAGGGCGCCCCATGTCTATGCAGATGCCGAACTCTCCCCTTCCATATCGCCCGGTTACGTCGTTCGTTTTTGCCTCTTCGGTGCCCCTACCGGGAACGCCCGTCCCTTCACTCGTAACTGTGGGGTCCGAGATGACGTGTTGAAACTGCTTCATGAAGTTATCGAGACTGCTCTCTTCGATGGCGCCGACGGGGCACACTTTATTCCTTATGCACACGTAACAATTCGTGCAAATCCCTTCGTCGACATATACTTTCCTTTCTTCTGCCTCTTTTTTAAAGGCTTCGACCGGGCAGTAGGGTATACAGGTTGCACATCCCACGCAGAGTTTCCGGTTGATCTGAACCAATGCAATCCCTCCATATAGTTATATAGATTGTTGTCTTTTATTTCATATGAGCAAGAGTTGCAGCACATGCGTTTTGCAAGTGCTCCTTTAAGAGACGATCCGCCTCTTCTGTCTTTTTTTCTTTTATTGCTGCTACGATCTCTTTGTGCTCGGCGAGGGCTGCCTTGGGCCTCCCAGGAAGATGGAGCGATTGAAAGCGGAAGCGCTGGATGTTGTCCTGTAAGGTCTTGAGCAAGGTGCATAGGATACGGCTCTTGCTGGCCTGCGCAATAGCGTCGTGAAAGAGGGCGTTGGATTGTACTACTCCGTCCAAGTCGCCGGAGGCTGCGGTTTCCTCCATCCTTAAGATCGCTTCGTCCAGTTTTTGTATGTCGTCTTCATCGGCATTTTCGATAGCCCATCTTGCTGCCAATCCTTCGAGTTCGGCCCTGATCGAGTAAAGTTGGACTATCTCTTCTTTGTCGGCCCTGGATACTACCACTCCTTTCCTAGGGATGCTGACGACGAAGCCTTCCGCCTCGAGCCTCCTGATGGCTTCCCTAACGGGGGTGCGGCTAACGCCCATCTCCTGGGCCAACGTTTGCTCGACGAGTTTTTCCCCCGGCTTGAAGTGTCCCTTTATGATGGCTTCCTTTATTTTCTCAAAGGCTGCCTCTCTCGCGTTCTTGTAATCCCTGATCTTGAGATCTACAGTATCCACCTTCTTTCACCTACCTAGGATACAATATTCGCTACTCCAGTTTATTGTATCCACGCAGGGGGCATTTGTCAACATAGCTTTATATGGTTTTGCTGATAATTAGGGGAATTTGAGATGAGTTTCAGTAAGCTTCACTCTGCTAAAACCGTAACCTCAAGCTGTCCAGGCTACTGCCGCATGACCTCTAGTGGGAGTTCGTCTTGGCCGGGCCTCAAAACGGCGTGACGGTTGACTGTATCCGAATAAATGTTTTGCGGCGGCATCGCAAATTATTTAAAATGCCTGCGATGCCGCCGCTTTACTGTGTAAGTCTTAATGCTTGAGGCTCAGTTCGTGGCAGTTTGATCTTATGGTGACTATTAGCGTGTGTGTGTCGGAATCGAAAGTTATGAACTCCACAATTCCCGAGATGGGCGAGTGCACCGTCTCCAGCGTATTGAGCTCCTTTCCCACAGGGTCGCCTTCCGCGACGTGGACACCCGAAAGGACGCGCACGCCTGCGGTGGCGTCGACTCGGACGTTAACGCGCCTCATTTTGATATAGCACCAACTGCGGTTAATTCCTTCTCGCCCAAGTTTATCGCAAATGACCGATCCGACAATTCTCCTACCTGTTCTGCGCCCGTCTTGGTCTCTTCGGCCTTGACGAGCTCAGTCTTAGCCATCTCGCGCACCAACGAATCTGGGTACCAAAACGTGTTTACTGAGAGTTTATCGCCTGATAGCTCCATAACGCGGTAGGCAAGCGGATAACTGGATATCGCTGGGGATGAGATATCATAGAGGCCATCTTCTTTGGTGATGTCTGTCACATGGAGGTGGCCGGTTATGACCGTCTTGACTCCGCCCTCGCGGAGGATTTTCTTGACGGCGTCGGCGTTTTCCGCGTAGTTTCTGGGGTCATCCTTGCCCTCGTGCTTTATGAGCGCGTGGTGCACCATGACTATCACCTTTTTGTCCTTATTTGCCTTAAGCTCTTCTTCAAGCCACTTGAGCTGTTCGTCGCTTACTTTGCCGCCCCAGGAGTTGGAAAATTTAGGATCTGAAGCCGAGTCCAGCCCTATTAACTGAAGGCCAGGAACAGGATCTACGCTGTACCACGACTTGCCGCTTCCGTCATAACCGTGCCCCGCATAATAGCGGGCGAAATCGGCGACCCCGAGGTTGCCCTGAGGCATCCAATCCTTCTTGACATCGTGGTTGCCAGGAATGACGTAATACGGGACGTTGAGCTTGTCGAGCATTGCCTTGACGGCTCTTTGGTTGTGAGGCTCGGAATCCTTGGTGAGGTCGCCTGGCACCAATACGAAGTCTATGTCTTGCTTCTCGTTGATCTCGTCGATGGCCCAGGAGAGGACATCTTGGTTGTAGTGAAACATCTTCCACGTGTTTTCTGGCTCGTTCAAGGCCATGTGGAGATCGCTCAAGACGGCGAAGGCGACCTTTTTGGCAACGCCGCCCTGAAGCTGGAATATGGTTTTACCTATGTAGGTATTGTCTTTGATGCCGGAAAAGAGCGCAGACCCTGGCCCGTAGGCAAACAGCGGAACCATGCAGCCGTCATGTTCGTGCGTAGTCCAACCAGTGTTGGCACGCACGTTTATCACAGCCACGACGGGATCGGTGGCTGCCCATTCGCCTTCGATTGTAAGCCCTCTTTGAATGGCGGCTACTTCTTCATCGGATAGATCCGTTACACCCATATACTCAGCTGCAATCCTCTTTATAGCCTCAGGGGAGGGGTCTTTCTTCAGCATCGGTGCGATCTTTTCCTCGGCCGATCCTTTCACGGCAAAAAACACCTCGGGTTTTGCCCACTGTTTTTCGCCCATGCCTATGGAAAGTCCTCCGTTGGCATGGTCTGCCGTCACGATTACGAGAGTATTACTGTCTGCCTTGGCGAAATCGAGGGCCGCTTTGACGGCCTCGTCGAACGCCAGCATATCAGCCATCGTCGTCGGGGCGTCGTTAGCGTGCGAAGCGTGGTCTATCCTTCCCCCCTCGACCATGAGGAAGAAGCCTTCAGGGTTTTCCTTCAAGATCTCTATGGCTGCTTCTGTCATCTCCGCGAGGCTTGGCTCTTTGTCAGGGTTTCTGTCGAGCTCATAGCTCATGTGGCTGCCTTTGAAGAGGCCTAAAATTTTACCCCCGTTGTTAGTAGCATCCAAGAGTCCCTGGCGATCCTTTACGAAAGCATATCCCTTGGCTTCCATTTCTTTGACCAAATCCCTGTCGTCATTCCGCTTGCTTCCTTGTTGCCCTTTTGGGATAAAATGGCGCAAGCCTCCACCCAATAGGATATCTACGCCGGAGTCCACATACTGCTCCGCTATGGCGTTTTCGTTATCCCTGTCATCTATGTGTGTAGCAAATACCGCAGGCGTCGCATGTGTTATGCGAGTGGTGGTCACAAGCCCCGTGGCTTTCCCCTTGTCGCGGGCGTTTTCCAAAACCGTATAAAGCGTCTTACCCTCTGGCGTCTGGGATACGATCCCGTTGTCGGTCTTATATCCCGTGGCCAACGCCGTGCCTGCTGCAGCCGAGTCTGTGATGACGCCGCTCGACGGCAAAGGTTGTGTCGTCATAGCCCCTCCTACTTGGCACTCCTCTATGGCGAGGCTACCTTTGGCCAGTTTCCCTAAGGTGAGCTGGGGGAAGCCCATGCCGTCTCCGATCATCAAGATGACGTTTTTGGGCATTTCGCCGTCAGGAGCGGCGGCCATAGCCCATCCCGTGAAAAAGGTTGCGAGGAGCAGGAAAGTCGCTCCCCATTTTGCAAAGATGCGCCTCTTCATTTCGAAAAACCTCCTTTTGCACATTTTGTCTTGCCCGAGTACGGGCGTTCCGCTAAACCGCAGTGCTCTCGGCAGTTTGTTCGCTTAAAAAAGAAGCCTCCCCCCTTCGAAATAGCATTTGTCATGCAACGGCTTAATTCTATTTATCTAGTGTTTCAGATTTGTTGAAATCTCATTAACATTACGTAAAAGCTTTTGTCTCTTTGTACCCTTTAGGGTTCAGGTTTTCACTTTTTGTCCTTCTTGGCCTCCACCTTTCACTTTCTAAAAACAGGACCATCGCGAGATTGACATTACTCACTCCTTGTCCATAGAATTGATGCGGCTTGAAATATTACTGAGATCTAAAGAGGAGGACACGCGTAATGTCAAAGGGAGCTTACAATGCTTTGATCATGCATGAAAATGACAACGTAGCTACTGCGATCAAAGATTTGGAGGCAGGGGATATAGCCATAGCCAAGGGCGAGTCGGGCACGTTTGAGGTGAAGGTCCTCAAAAAAATCCCTTTCGGCCACAAATTTGCGCTAAAGGATATCCCCGCCGGTTCCGCGGTGACGAAGTATGGCGAGACGATCGGCCTGGCTTCGCAGGATATAAGAAAGGGAGATCATGTTCACGTTCATAACGTTGAGGGAACGCGCGGCAGGGGAGACAAAGTTAGACAGGGGGCACATTAAATGAAGATAATGGGATATCTAAGGCCCAATGGGGCCGTAGGGATTAGGAATCACCTTTTGGTATTGCCATCTGTAGTGTGTGCCAACGATGTGGCCAGAAAGATAGCGGAGCAGCTGGCCGGTGCTGTGTGGGTCGATCATCAGCACGGCTGTGCCGAGCTTGCGCCCGATGCCGAACAGACCCACAGAACGCTCGCAGGGTTTGCCAGCAATCCAAATGTGGGAGCGTGCATCATCGTGGGATTGGGCTGCGAGGTGGTGAACGCCCATGGTTTGGCGGAGGCTGTGGCAAAAACTGGCAAGCCAGTTGAGTGCTTCGTAATTCAGGAGGTAGGAGGCACCGTAAATACGGTCGCAGCGGCGGTGAAGGCGGGAAGTCGAATGCTTGAGATGCTTTCTAAACAAGAGAGAGAGGAGTGCGACCTCTCGAGCATCATCCTGGCGCTCGAATGTGGTGGCTCTGACGCCTGTTCCGGCATTGCGGCCAATCCCGCAGTGGGGGCGGCGAGCGACATGCTCGTCGAGCAAGGGGGAACTTCTATCTTGTCCGAGACTCAGGAGCTGATAGGCGCCGAACACCTTCTGGCTAAGCGTGCCGTCTCTCCCGAGGTCGCCGAGCGCATTTGGTATATCTGCAAGCGCGCCGAGGATGGGGCACTCAAGATGGGCGTTGACATAAGATACACAAACCCGGCCCCCGGCAATATCGAGGGGGGCATAACCACGCTTGAGGAAAAATCCCTCGGTTGCATACACAAGGCAGGCCATGCCCCGATTCAAGAGGTGCTCGAATACGCCGAGGCACCCAAAAAGAAGGGGCTCGTCATCATGGACACCCCTGGCCACGATGTTGAATCGATCACAGGCATGGTGGCCGGAGGCGCACAGATTGTGGTCTTTACTACTGGCAGAGGAACGCCCGTGGGCTGTCCTATAGCTCCAGTCATAAAGGTCGCGAGCAACACGACCATGTACGAGCGCATGAAAGACAACATGGACATAAACGCCGGCGAGATCGTCGATGGCAAGAAGAGCATCCGCGACGTTGGTAAGGAGATCTTCGACGAGATCATAGCTGTGTGCAACGGCAAGAAGACGAAGGCCGAAGTCCTCGGCTTCGGCTCCTTTGCCATAAATCGCATAGGACCTACGCAGTGATCGCGCTTTCGCCGCAGGTGGGCAATGTGAGGGCATGAAAGAGGGCGCTGAGCCGCATCGGACTCAGTGCAATTGGCGTAAGGCGGGAAGGGAGGGGAAGGGTATGTTGAACAAGGCGGAGCCGTTTTTCGTCTCTGCGCTGGAGGATATGGAGCATTCCGGACGGCGCAAAGGCAAGGAGAACATCGTCGTGGGCGTCAAGAGGCCGGAGGACGGCAAAGGACCTCGTTATTTGGTCAGGGGAAAAGAGGGGCAGGAGTTTATTAGGATGAACTCAAACTCCTATCTGGGTTTTTCCTTAAACGAAGAGCTCCTTGTCGCCGAGGAGACCGCATCCAGAGCATACGGTGTCGGGCCCGGTGCGGTGCGCTTCATCAGCGGCACATACAAGCCGCATAGGGACCTTGAGAAGAAGTTGGCCGCTTTCCACGGCAGGGAAGAAGCGATGGTCTTCAGCTCCGCCTATTCGACGGTCGTAAGTATCCTTCCCTCGCTCGTCACGGCTGAGACTGCGGTGATAAGCGACGAACTGAATCACAACTGCATCATAAACGCCGTAAGGCTCTCAAGGCCTAAAGATAAGGCGGTGTACAAGCATCTGGACATGGCAGAGCTTGAGGGGTGCATCATAAGTTTCATAGAGCAGTCGCGCCGCCTTATCGTCGTGACCGACGGCGTCTTCAGCATGCGAGGCGATTATGCGCCCTTGAAGGCGATCGCTAACGTGGCACAAAAATACGACGTTCACTTTCCGGAAGGGATTTTGGTGGTCGTCGACGACTCGCATGGCGTTGGGGCCTTTGGAGAGACTGGGCGAGGAACGGAGGAGTTCACGGGAGGGCGCGCCGACATCCTCATCGGGACGCTGGGCAAGGCCTTCGGCGTCAACGGAGGTTATGCCGTTTCGAGCGATGCGGCCATTACATACCTTAGAGAGACCGCCCCTATGTATATCTATTCCAACCCGATAACACCTGGCGAAGCCGCCGCCGCTCTCAAGGCCTTAGAGATCCTCGAAAGCCAGGAGGGGAAGAGGATTTTGGCTCACCTCAGGGCCATTACGAAGCGCTTTAGGAGCGCAGTCTCGTCGTTGGGTTATGAGGTCATAGAGGGCGATCACCCGATAGTCCCCATAATGATCAGAGATACGAAGAAGACAGCGGAGCTGATCTCCTTCCTCGCCGAGCGGGGGATCCTGGCTACGGGCATGAACTACCCCGTCGTGCCCAAAGGTGACGAGGAAGTCCGCTTCCAGGTGAATGCGGATCACACAGAAGGCGATATAGATTACGTTATAGAGGCGCTGAGAGAATATAGGCGCAAAGGTGGGTAGGCTTTCGTCTGAAGGCACAACAGAGGCCCGCCTACGGCGATGCTGGTTGCCTTTTTGTGCCATCTACGCAGTTTTACCCTGTCTTTTAGCCCGTCCGGTTGTTTATGCTCTCGCGTGGGAGGTATGTTCAATGAACAAACGGTGTCTATCGTTGGTAGCCGTTATGAGCGTATTTGCTCTCGGCTTCAATGCTTTATATGCTCCGGTTGCCAGTGCGCAAGCGTCACAGGATAAGGCGAACGAAAGCCGCTCTTTGGCACTCGAGGCCCTCGAAGCTCAGGTGTGGGAGAAGGCTCGCCAGCTCGCGCTGGAGCCTTATCAAGAGCCTTCCGAGAAGGCGCCGGATCTCTTGAAAAGACTGACGTATGATCAGTGGCGCGACATCCGCTTTAAACCGGAGAAGGCCCTTTGGCGGGATGAAGGACTGCCCTTCCAGCTCCAATTCTTTCACCTTGGCTTTTATTACGATTATCCGGTCAAGATCAACGTAGTTACCGATCAGGGCATTACACAAGTCCCATTTTCTCCTGAGCTTTTTGACTACGGCAAAAATGCGTTGCCCAAAGAGGAATTGGAGGGGTTGAGCTTCGCTGGCTTCAGAGTCCATTATCCTATCAACAAGCCCGATTATCACGATGAGCTAATCGTATTTTTGGGCGCGAGCTACTTCCGCGCTCTCGGGAAAAATCAACGCTACGGAATCTCTGCGAGGGGGCTTGCTGTGGATACAGCTTTGCCTAAGGGCGAGGAGTTTCCCCATTTCAGGGAGTTTTGGATAGTAAAGCCAACCCAGGATGCCAAGAGCCTCACTATCTATGCGTTGTTAGATAGCCAAAGCCTCACCGGAGCTTATAAATTCTTCGTGCAGCCAGGTGAAAATACGGCTGTAGATGTCAAGGCGACGGTTTTCCGCAGAAAAGATATAGAGAAAATTGGCATAGCCCCTTTGACCAGTATGTTCTACTACGGCGAGAACAGCCGCAATCGCCCCGACGACTATCGCCCCGAGGTTCACGATTCCGACGGTCTAATGATAGCGCTCAGGAGTGGAGAGTGGTTGTGGAGGCCGCTGAACAATCCTCCCCGCCTTACAACCTCCGCTTTTCAGGTCGAAAAACTCGCGGGCTTTGGCCTGCTCCAGCGCGACATGGATTTCGATCATTATCAGGATCTGGAGGCTCGTTACGATCTGCGCCCCAGTGTCTGGATCTCTCCCAGGGAGGATTGGGGAGAAGGGCATGTGGAGCTGATCGAAATACCAACCGCATGGGAGACCACGGACAATATCGTAGCATTCTGGGTTCCTAAATCGCTGCCGGCGCTGGGCGAACCCGTCGATTTCTCCTACAGGATGAGTTGGCACTTCCCAAAAGGTTCGCCTCACGGCGGAGGTTGCGTGGTAGCTACCCGTACGGGAAAGGGAAAGGACGAGGGCGTAAGGCGATTTGTTGTAGATTTTGAAGGAGGAGCCCTCAATGCGATACCGACCGATGTCGGTCTCACCAGCGTGGTTACGGTCACTGAGGGTATGGAAATTTTGGAGAAGATTCTGATGAGAAACGAGGTCACAGGCGGGTGGCGTCTCGTCCTCGAGGTGCGCCCCGCAAAGGGCGGCCCCATAGAGCAGCTCATCCCTGAGAGGAGGCCCAGGGTTGAAATGCGGGCCTTCCTAAAGAAAGGCGAGGATCTGCCCGATGTCCTCACCGAGACGTGGAGCTACGGCTACCAACCGTGACGGGCACGAGGTTTTCTACATGGATAAGGTCTGGTATGAAGTCGAGAAGCGGATTTTGCTTTACATTTGGGCTATAGGCGTTGTGCCTATCACCTCCCTTAAGCTTGCCGTTGAGGTAGTTAACCGCGCATTTTCTCGCAAAGACGACTCAAATCCGGTCAAAAAAGCCGTAGAAGAATTGCAAGCCATCCTTAGCAAAGGGGACGTTACCATAAGACATCCGAGATGGCGCCGTCTGGGCGAGGCGGCCTCGCCGCTGATTTTGACCGAAGGGTGTGGGGGAACCGCGTCAGCGCCGCCGCTGAAGCGCGTCTCTATGGCTCCTAAGGGGTTTGAGCTGGGTTTGCGCAGTCTCTTTTCCACGAATAGAGAGGTTGTTGACGAAAAGCCGCCGCTGTGGGAGCGCGCAGCCGGTCGCAGGAGGTTTTTGCTCACCGTTCTTGTGGTGATTTCAACTTCTGTGGCGACTTCTATCATGGGAGTTGCGATGCCGCACAAGGGCGGAGCGCTCCTTGAGCCCCTCATGATAATAGCGTTTGCGGCGCTTTTTGCGTGGATATCCGTGGGTTTTTGGACAGCCATAGCGGGTTTTTTCACGATTCTTAGGCGTTTCGACCGTTTTGCCCCCAAGATCGAACTGAAAGAGATCTCGCCAGATGTGCGCGTCGCCGTACTGTTTCCCATTTTCAACGAGGAGACCGAACGCGTCTTCGCAGGAGTTGAAGCGACATATCGCTCCCTTGAAAAGACCGGCGAGCTCGAGCACTTTGATTTCTTCGTATTGAGTGACACCAACAACCCAGACATATGGATCTCGGAAGAGCTGGCATGGGCTGAGGTGTGCGAGCGCCTCAATGCCTTAGGGAAACTCTTTTATCGCCGCAGGTGGAGGAATACGAAGAAAAAGAGCGGCAACATCTCCGACTTCTGCAGAAGGTGGGGCAAGGATTATCGCTACATGGTTGTCTTCGATGCCGACAGCGTAATGAGCGGGGAAGCCTTGGTGAAAATGACGTGTGCCATGGAGGCAAACCCAAAGATCGGGATATTGCAGACGGCTCCGAAGGCTGTGAGAAGGCGCACCCTTTACGGTCGCATCCAACAATTTGCGAGCCACGTCTATGGTCCGCTTTTTACGGCCGGCCTCCATTTCTGGCAGCTCGGCGACGCGCAATATTGGGGACACAACGCCATTATCCGCGTCGAGGCGTTCATGAAGCATTGTGCTCTCCCCAAATTGCCCGGAAAGCCTCCATTAGGGGGAGAAATTTTGAGCCACGACTTCGTCGAGGCAGCTCTCATGAGGAGAGCGGGTTTTGAGGTCTGGCTGAGCCACGACCTTTCGGGCAGTTACGAGGAGGTCCCTCCGACGTTGTTGGAGGAACTGTCGCGGGACCGCCGGTGGTGTCAAGGCAACCTCCAGCACGTGAGGCTGTTTTTGTTGAAAGGGATAATCCCGACTCATCGTTTTCTTTTTTTAAACGGCGCCATGATATATGGCTCTGGCTTATTATGGTTCTGTTTCATATTGATGAGTTCGCTTGAAGCCATCTTGGAAGTTTTGATCGAGCCGGTCTATTTCCCGGCGGAGTATGCTCTCTTTCCCCAATGGCCTGTGTGGTATCCTCAATGGGCGTTGATACTCCTGGTTACGACGTTGATCATTCTCTTTCTTCCAAAGCTCTTGGGCGCATTTTTGGTCTTGATCAAGGGGGAGGCCCGTCTTTTTGGCGGTGTGAGGAGGCTTTTTATGAGCATGATCCTCGAGGTGTTTTTTTCCATCTTGTTTGCCCCCATAAAGATGCTATTTCACAGCAAATTTTTCTTTTTTGCCCTCCTGGGGCAGCAAGTGGCGTGGGGGCCCCAGGAGAGGAGCGATGTGGGTACCTCTTGGAAGAGGGCTTTGCGCTTTCATTGGAGCGGCACTTCCATAGGGCTCCTGTGGGGAGCCTTAATATTGATCGTAAACCCCTCGTTCTTCCTGTGGCTCTCCCCGATAGTGGTCTCCTTCGTGCTATCGCTGCCGCTTTCAGTGTGGACGAGCAGGGCTACCGCAGGTGAGGCCTTCAAAAGGAAGGGGCTTTTCCTGACCCCCGAGGAGACGAGGCCCTCTCGTGAACTCGACCTTTTAGAAAAAGCCTTGTCGAAGGATCTCCGTCTTCCCGAAAGCGGATTTAGGTCCGCCGTTTTAGAGCCGTGGGTGAACGCCTTTCATAGAAGTCTATTGCGAAAGAAGGGCAGGATGCTAAAAAGAGAGGAAAATCTCCTTTCGCGAGCCCTCGAGGTCGGCCCTGGTGGCCTTTCGAGGTCTGAGGTGATGATGATCTTGAAAAACCCCAGCCTGCTCTTTGCGATACACAGGGGTGTTTGGGAGGCATCGGGCAACGATATCGGAGAAAGGTGGATGCTTCTCGGGACAGTGCGGGCGTGGCCTTATATTTAACGTCCGCACTGCCTTGTGACCTCGTATCCCTTTAGATCGATCCGGCAGCGCAATCCGCTTCGGACTGCGGCTTCTAATATCCTCACCCTCAATTTGCCCGCGTAGCGCTGGGCTTCACCGCGATCGAAGAATATTTTTCTCCACAGCGGCAGTAACTTAGGAAAGCGTTTCGCCAAAAGCGGGTAGCAGGCGCGCCAAACGCCGCTCCTCGCGTGGATCAGGTCCACCCAGAGGCCTTGAAGGGGCAATCGGCGGATGCGTGCAAAGAGTTCGCTCAAACTATCCACGTCGTCGCTCAGGCCCGGCAAAAGAGGCGAAAGCGAGAGGTATATGGGGATGCCGTATTGTGCAGCCTCTGTGAGGATCCTTAGGCGTTCCTCGGGGGGCGAAGCGCGAGGCTCCCATAATAGATTTAGTGGCGGCGGAGTACTCAGCGAGACGCCCAGCGTCACCATGTTTCGATATTGGCTCAGTACATCAAAATCCCTTCTGATCAGATCTGATTTGGTCAGACAACGGAGCGGGAAACCTCCTTTTAGCAAAATCAATAGGCACTCTCTGGTTATGCCAAAGTGCTTCTCCGGCCATTGCCAGGCATCGCAGACCGATCCAACCATGACCTGCTTTGGAGGGTAGCGCTTAACTTCCCTCGCCAGTACGCTGGGCATGTTCGTCCTGGCGTGGCAATATGTTCCCCATGGCGGGGGATTGTCCTCGAAGCACTGCATCATGCGACAATAACCATACACGCATGCGTGCAGGCAACCGCGATAAGGGTTCAACGTATATTCATCCCATGGCGGGCGCTGTAGTGCGCTGCGGCAGGTTGTCTCTTCTATTTTGACCTCTTCGCGAGACGAAGGGGAGCCTTTATTTTTGGCTACGAAGAGCTCGAGTTGTCTCATCCCTCGCTCCTTTGCTCATCCGAGGCATGGGTAGGAGCCCAATAGGCGGAAACGGGCACTCCTGCTTTTAACTTTCTCCAACATTTTTGCGACGACTTCATCGCTCGCGTCGCCTTCGAAGTCGACGAAGAAGTTGTATTCGAAAGGGTTGCCCGGCAGCGGTCTGGATTGTATCAGAGTCAGATTGAGCTTCGCCTCGTAAAAGGGTTCAAGGGCCTCAAATAACGTTCCAGGTTTGTGGGGGACGTTGAAGAGTATTGAAGTTTTGTTTCGAGAGAAGGGCTTGTTGGGTTGCCTCCCCACGACCCAGAAGCGGGTGGTATTGTGGGGTTGGTCTTCTATGTGTTCTATTGCGATATCGAGGTTGTGAATTTCAGCGGCAAGGCGGCTGCATATCGCTGCTTTTCCTCTTTGCCCCTTCACGAAGGCTGCCGCAGCGCTCGTGCTCGAGGCGGGGATTTGTCTGGCGCGAGGGAGGTTGGTCCTCAGCCAAAGCCTGCATTGGGCCAGGGCCTGTGGATGAGAGTAGACTTCGTCGACCTCATCGATTGATGTTTGCCAAGTTGCCAGCATGTGAGCTATGGGCAGCCTGACCTCGCTCAATATGCGTATGTCTTGAGGGGCGGTCGAGAATGCGTCGAGCGAGGCGTACACTGTCCCTTCTATCGTATTTTCTACAGGTACGACCCCTAAATCCGCCCTCTCCCTTGCCAGAGCATCGAATACACCTTGGGGGTTATCGACAAAGGCGACATCTATATGAGAACCTAACGCTTTAACCGTGGCCTCTTGAGAGAAAGAGCCGGCGGGCCCCATGCACGCTGCTCTGAGCTGCTTTTGGACTGCCCTGCACAGAGAGATTACCTCTCTGTATATGGCATCCAGCGCCTTCGCGTCTATATCCGGGCAAAGGTTGTGCAGGCGCTCCATCAGGGCGAATTCCCGCACGGGATCATATATGGCCCCCTCTTTCATCCCTCCCATAGCCCGCGCAACCTCGACGCGCCGCCTCAAAGACCTCGCTATCTCCTCGTCGATCGAGTCTATCTCTCTTCGCAGCTTCTCTATCTCTGTCATAACCTTCCCTCCTAAAGTCGGTTAGCGCAGCCGCGGGCGGACGATGTCACTTACGGCTAAACTCTCGCCCTCTGCTACAGAGACCGCCTCGACAATGGCCCAATCCTCGGAGAGGGATACCACCTCGACGACGGCTATGTGGCTGGGTATCTTAACTATCGTCCCCTCTTTTGCATAGATCTCCTGCACGCGATATGCGTCGAGTTTGCCTTTTTCCCTCAATCCCTTTGCCATGCCTATATTCACGAGATATCTATCGCCTCCTCCGGATTCTTGGGGTATGATCCTTACTATGCGCCCTTCGAGCGCGAGCATCTCGGAGGCCCCGTTTAAAAATAGATCGCACAGCTCCTCTATTGCTACTTTACAGGCGGCCCAATAGGGGGATCTCTCGAACTCATCCCAAGTGAAATGCCCCTGCGGTTCTGTCTTGAATTCAGGAGTCCACCTGTCGATTTGTTTTTCTGCAACGCGGGAGAACAGGAAATTTCCACGGCCGTCGTAGGCTACCAATCGAACAAGGGCCCTTCCCTTCATTTGACTCCCCAAGACATCGCTTTTAATGCGCCTTAGCTCGTGAAGGGATAGCTCCGCTATCAGGTCGATTTCGTCGGGAGAGGCCTTGCTCTCGGTGGAATATACCTCAAGAGAAGGAAAGCGCCTCAAGAGGGTTGCAAAGGCTTCGGCCGTTTCGGTGGGCAAGGGATCCGACGGGTCGAAGCGGTTTCTCCATACAGGAAAGCCCGACTGATTCTCAGCCGTCGACACCAGGACGCCGATTGCCCATTGAGAAGCCCAGGCTTCGGGCATATATAGCAAAAGCAGGGCCAAGAGTGTACCGAGCAGTATCGCCTTTTTCATAAAAGCTTCAACTCCTCGTTCACAGATCGAAAGAACTCGTCTATGTCGGCATCCACCCTCAGCGCGACTCGGCTTGAGGGGAGATAAAACTCCGAGACCTCTCCTTTGTTGACCACTACGATCTCACCCGACGTGGCAGATGGTATCATCGCTGCCGGCGTCACCACGAGCGATGAGCCTACGACGAAGAAAAGGTCAGCTTTTCTGGCCAACTCGAAACACTCGTCTATGTGTTTTACAGGTTCGCCGAAGAAGACGATGTCGGGCTTTATAACCCCGCCGCAGTTGTCGCACCTCGGGATCTCTTTTTCGAATGTCATCCTCTTGCTCGTCTCATAGTCGAAAGACTTGCCGCATTTAGTGCAATGGCTTTCCCAAATGCCACCGTGAATCTCATATACCTTGTGCGAGCCGGCCCTCTGGTGCAGCGCATCGATGTTTTGGGTTATTACGCCCAACAGTTTACCCTTCTTCTCTAAGGCGGCGAAGAAGAAATGGGCAAAGGTGGGCTTCGCGGCATCGAGTGCCTTCAAAAGCTCGCGGTGAAATGAATAAAACAAAGAAGGATCCCGATAAAAATACTCTATATCGAAAATCCTCTCCGGGTCAGGTATGCCTGCCCTTTTGTAAAGCCCTTGAGGTCCTCGGAAATCGGGGATCCCGGCGTTCGTGGACATGCCGGCGCCGGAGAGAAGGACTATGGCATTGGCCTTTTTGATCATCTCAGCGCACTGGCTTGCCTCTTGTTGCAATGCTTTCACCCCCTGAAGTTATTATAATGATTTTCACGGGAACGATTTACGAAGTAGGATAGCGTCAAAGCCAAGCGGTGGTGGCTGTTCTTAAGGTCAATATGCAGTAAGTTTTCCAGATCATTTAAGTAATTGCGTATCGTATTGTAATGAAGGTGCAGAACCTCAGCTGCTCGTTTTGCATTGAAGTCGCACTGGATCAAAGAGCAGGCCAACTGCAGGGTGCTGATCGCATGTCGACCCGGCTTGGATTCCAAAAGAGGTTTCCAATAGCGCTCCCACAAGGATTCTGCCTCTGGGAGCCTGCCCAGGTTTGAGAGTAAAGCGTAAAGGGCGAGTTCGTAAAAGTGATACACACCTGCAGGCGCATCGAAATTTCTCACCCAATCCAAAGCCCCCTTGACCTCCTGGTATGAGCGATAAATCTCCAGCGGTCCGGAGGCTTGCGTTCCTATCAGAAACCATAGACCCTTGGCTTCTGCCAGAGCCTGAAGTTCCTCTTTTTTGTATTCTCTTGTATCCGCGATGATCACCCATGAGTTTCCCATGCGGTACGCGAGCCTAAACGGAGGCGCCCAGCGATGGATATCGTCTCCTGAGGTGGGCACTCCCAATATGACCGACGAAGGGAACGACAGGTTTAAGCCCAACTGTTGGGCCCGTTCGTTTATGATAGCGGAATTGTTGTAAAACCCCAAGCACAAGTTTTCCAGGAAGCGTTCCCGTCTCGCCACATCCTTGTTTGATGCGTAGACGGCCTCCAGCGCAAGAACCCGCAGAAGGCTTACGGCCCTGATCATCAGCTTATCTTGGTGTTTTGAGGGCGACCGCTCGCCTGACGCCAATATCACTCCCAATTCCATAGGCGTCTCGTGAGGGATGTTGTATGTCGCCATCCATCGGGGCGGAGAATTTTTGATCAACCTCAACCCTACCGACAAGGGCCCCCTTTGCGACACCTGAGCATCGATCCTTTCTCCTTGCAGAAGAGCCGCTGCGTCTTCCATCTTCTCGTTAACCTCTTCGACGCTGCCGTTTGGGTGAAAGATGTGACATAAACCTAATTGAGGCGATCTCGCAAAGATTTTACGCTGCACCTCGGCGGCAAGCGACAAGAGCAACTTGTGAGTATCGGCTAATTTGCCGGCCAATAGCACTTCGCTCATGCTTTCGTCCTGTTCCGTATGCCTTCGTTGTCCTTCCTGGATGAGCTGGCGGCAAATTACGTCGATTACGTCCGACCACCTGTACGATACGGGAATCTCGATCAGCGGAAGGTCAAATTCGTCGGCCTTATCGATCGCCTCTTGCGGCAGTTGCGGCAAAAAGCGATCCAATTTGATCCCTAAAGCTGCGATCTCCTTGCTCGAGACGTCGGATAAGAAATTTAGGAAAGCCTTGAGCTCCTGCTGAAAGACGAAACCACTGCTCAAAAGCAGTTCGCCTCCGCGCATCCAGCGATAGCCATCCGGTGTATCCAGCACGCTGACGGCTGTGATCTCCCTGCTCAAGCCTTCACTTCCGGCTGCCAACTTGAAGTCCTGAAAGAAATCTCTCTTGAAAAGGTCCGCCACTTTCATTTTCGCCCTCCAAGGTCACGCCTTTTGCGGTCTGTGTATATAGATCACCGGCAAGTAGGTAAAATATGTCACTCATTGCCATTTACACTCATGGCTCTTATACATACCATAGTAAATAGCTCAGCTTTTATCTTATGGTTTTGAGATTGATATGTCAAATATCTCGATCGTTATAGGCTAAAGCATTTTTTGCTCCCTATGGCTTGCGGATTATGTCAGCATATCATAACATGGCGTTTCTTCCTGGAGCCCTCGCGGAACTGTAGTACAATTTTCGTATCCAAATTTAAAGCGCATAGGAGGCATCGGAAATGACCAAAACTTTGGAGGATTTAGTGGTATTGGACTTCAGCCGAGTGCTGGCGGGCCCTTTTTGCACCATGATGCTTTGCGACCTTGGGGCTACGGTCATAAAAGTAGAGAGGCCCGACAGTGGCGACGATTCCCGCACATATACCCCTTTCGTTAAAGGTGAAAGCGCCTATTTCATGAGCATCAACCGCGGCAAGAAGAGCATAACGTTGGACTTGAAGCACCCGAAGGGCAAAGAGATCGCTTTAGAGCTCGCAAAGAGATCCGACGTCTTAGTAGAGAATTTCAAACCGGGGGTTATGGACAACTTAGGCCTCGGTTACGAGGCGCTGAAGGAGATAAACCCGCGCCTGGTTTACGCTTCGATCTCTGGCTTCGGATACACCGGCCCCTATAGCGAGCGCCCCGCCTACGACCTCATCATCCAGGGTATGGGCGGCATCATGAGCATAACCGGCCCTGACGAACATCACCCGACCAAGGTGGGCAGTTCTATCGCCGACATCTTTGCCGGCCTGTTTGCGGCCATAGGCATACTCTCGGCCCTCCACAATAGGGAGCTCACCGGTCGCGGGCAGTGGGTGGACGTGGCTATGCTCGATGCCATGGTAGCGGTGCTGGAGAACGCCGTATCGCGGTATTTGGCTACAGGCAACGTCCCCAAGCCCATAGGCAACCGTCACCCTTCGATAGCGCCTTTCTGCTCCGTCGAGACCACTGATGGATTTATAAACATAGCCTGCGGCAACGACGAGTTGTGGCGGCGTTTCTGCCGCATCGTCGGGTTGGATCGCCTTGCAGATGATCCTCGCTTTTTGACGAATGCGGATCGCGTCAAGAACTTCTCGGAGTTGGAGCCCCTGATAAACGAAGCCACCCGCAAGAGGGCTTCGGCCGAATGGCTAAAACTCTTGGAGGAGGCAAAAGTCCCGTGCGGTCCGATAAACGATATAGCCTCGGTAGTTAAGGATCCGCAGGTGGCCGCGCGAGAGATGCTCGTTGAGGTCCTTCACCCGGTCGCCGGCGTTTTGAAGCTGCCCGGTGTGCCGATCAAGCTTTCGGGTACGCCGGCTTCCATAGCGGGGCCGGCCCCCCTGTTGGGCCAGCACACAGAGGAAGTGCTCAGCGGGATGTTGGGCATGGGGCGCGGCGAGATAGAAAAACTCAAGGAAGAGGGCGCGATTTGAGCTTTGCGGGAAGGAGCTCTGATTGGCAGATGGCGCCGCTTCGCTTCGTCGTCGCAGAGCGCCATAAGAGCGTGATAAATCTACGAAGCAGAGCGGGAAGACGCTACAGTGTGGTTACAGAGTGTGGGGATATGGGGCCTCGGTCTGTATTGTCCAAGCGCCTACCCCATTGGAATGTGGGCGAAGATGTGACAGTTTTCGCAGAGGCGATAGCTGTATGCTACGACCCGGAGATCCCCACGTCCCCTCCGTCGAGGCGATGGCGCCCTCTGTGGCTTGAATGGCTCGACTTTTTGGCGGAGCCTCCGCTCGACGTCGTAGGGAAAGAGCTCATAGAGGGGGGTCTTTCCTCTGTCGCCGGCATGGGCCCGGGTTTGACGCCGGCCGGCGACGATCTCCTCGCCGGTTATATGACGGCGACTAAGTTGAGGGGCGAGACGGTGCCAGCTCAGATCTTTCCCGAAAGAGACACCACTACATGGCTCTCTTTCGATATCCTCCGCGATGCCTTTGCCGGATTGGTTTGGAGGCGCATCAAAGATCTCTGTGATGCCTTGGCTGGCGAAAGGGCATCCTTGCTCGAAGAGAGTTTGATCTCTTGTCTGGCCATGGGCCACACATCCGGCAAAGCGTATCTTGCCGGTATGGCCCTGGGTTTTGAGGCTTAATTGTGAGGTGGTGATGCTGTTGCAGCGAATTCACGTTGAAAAAGGCGCATATTATGACAGCGTGACGCTGATGCTCGTGGCAAGGGAATTACAAGGCATGGAGGGAATAGAAGAGGCGTCTTTGAACATGGCCACAGAGGCCAACCTGAAGATTTTGGCCTCCGCCGGGTTTGACGTGTCAGGCATTCAAGCCGGCCAGAGCGATCTTCTGATCGCCGTCCGCGGCGACGGATCGGTTTTAGAAGCGGCGATCGAAAGGGCGCGCGAGCTTTTGAAAAATCCGCCGGGCCGCAAGAGCACCCCAGGGGAGTATAGGCCCAAGAGCTTAGATGGTGCCCTTTCTATCCTTCCGGAGGCCAATATAGCCCTCATTTCCATAGCGGGCCGCTATGCCGGAGACGAGGCCGATGAGTGCCTCGACGCGGGGCTTCACGTGATGCTTTATTCGGACAATGTTCCCATAGAGAAAGAAATAGCGCTGAAACACAAGGCCAAAGAGAAAGGCCTTCTCGTGATGGGTCCGGATTGCGGCACCGCTGTGATCCGAGGGGTTGGACTCGGCTTTGCGAATGCCTGTCCCACCGGCCCAGTGGGGTTGGTCGCGGCGGCCGGTACCGGTCTGCAGGAGGTGCACGTTCAATTGGCGCGCAGGGGGGTAGGCGTGCTCCATGCCATCGGCACCGGAGGCAGAGATGTGAAGGAAGAGGTAGGGGGCATCACGTTTTTGATGGGTTTAGAGGCGTTGCTTTGCGATGATGAGATCCAGGTTGTGGCACTCATCGGCAAGCCGCCGGCCCCGAGCGTGGAAGAGAGGATATTGAAGATCCTCGAAGGTGGAAAGAAACCGGCAGCGGTGGGGTTCATCGGCGGAAAAGCTTCTGGCGACAGGCCTCCCCTTTACCTTTGCAGGGAACTTGAGGAGACGGCAGCCGTAGCTGCTGCGCTGGCAAATGGCAAAGCCCCTTCGTCGGTCAGAGAAGAGCTTTTTAAGAGCTATGAGAGACTAAAGGAAAAGGCTGCGTCCATGAGGCGCAAGGGCTTCATCAGGGGGCTTTACTCGGGCGGCACCCTCTGTTACGAAGCGCAACTGATAGCCGCCAGTCTGATAGGGCCGGTTTACAGCAACGCTCCGCTTGAGCCCGAGATGAAGCTCGCCGATAGTCTCAAGAGCCGGGGTCATACGATGGTGGATTACGGAGAGGACGAATTCACCCAAGGCAGGCTTCACCCCATGATGGATAGCACCTTTAGGGCCGAGAGGCTCATGTTTGAATCCGAAGATCCAGATGTAGGGGTTATACTTTTCGATTGCGTCCTCGGCTATGGGTGCCATTCCAACCCAGCGGGCCAGATGGCGGAGGCGGTCGAGAAGGCGCGCAAAAAGAGGGGCGATCGCATAGCCTATGTGGCTTATGTCTGCGGTGTCGATGCCGATCCTCAAGACGCGGCAGGGCAGCGCAAAATACTTGAGGAAGCAGGCGTAACGGTTTGCGACAGCAATGCCGAAGCTGCGCGTCTGGCATGTTATATCGTGGGGTGACGGAAATGACGGTGAGCGAACTGCTCAAAAATGGACCCAAGGTGATAAATATAGGCGTCGAGCAGTTTTATGAGGATTTGAAAAGCCAAGAAGTGCCGGTAGTGCAATTGGATTGGAGGCCGCCGGCTGTCAATTCGGAGTTGCTCCTAAAGTTGCGCCGTTTAAGAGGAGGCGGCAAAGCTCAATAAAGGTAATCAGGTAAATAAAATTACAGGAGGTTGATGACAGATGGCGAAGAAGATCTACGACCTTTCCCAGAAGCTGGGCATCGACACGCAGTTTTGGCCTTTCTACCCGCCTTTTGAGGCCAAGTACTTCAAGAGGAAACCGGAGCACGGCGTAAATGCCCAGTATATCCAGACCTCTAACCATATAGGGACGCACCTCGATGCTCCTCATCATTTCGTCACCGCCGGCATCACGGTTGAAAAAATCCCCTTGGAGTGGCTCTATGGCCCTGGCGTCATCGTCGACCTGCGAGATGCCTTGGACGACTTGGATGTTTATACGCCCAAGATGATCGAAGATCGCGTTGAGGTCAGAGAAGGGGACATATTGGTGCTGAACACGGGTTGGCACAGGTTCGCTCCCGACGGAGCCGAGCCGGACGAGGAGCGCTACATTTTGAGACATCCTGGCGCACATCCTGATATGGTGAAGTGGCTGCTGGATAAGAAGATACGTCTATGGTGTGTAGATGCGGTATCCACCGATCACCCGATGAACCTGCCCATAGGAAGGTTCTTGGGCAAGGGTACGTTCGGCCAATGCGACAAGGTTCGCAAAATCTGCGAACAGAAGTTCGGCGGCAAAGAAGGTGTTGAGAGGCTGTTCCCTGAGGACCACTATCAGCTCACCCACAATGCCCTGTTCCGCCACAATTGCATCCACGCGGAAAACCTGGGCGGAGACGATATGGATGCGCCGGAGATCCAGAACAAGAGGCTAACCATCGGCTGCTTCCCGTGGAAGTTCGAGGGAGGGGAGGCTGCCTTTTGCAGGATGGTAGCGTTCTTGGACAGATAAGGCGATAGATAAAAGGGGGAGGAGATAATCGTTTCCTCCCCCTTTTACCAGATGGCGAAGCGTTTGGAGGGGGTTTAATGAGAGAGTTTGTTGTGGCAGGCGTCCAGCTTGCTCCTGTGCCTGGAGATGTCGATGCGAACATAGAGAAGGCCTTGAAGGCTCTGCCCAAGGCCATTGAGGTGGGCGCCGAGCTGGTCGTTTTTCCCGAGACGGCGACCACAGGCTTCGATACGGGGCTTTCGAAGGAAGAACTGTGGGATTTGGTCGATTTCGTTCCCGGTAAAGCCACAGAGAAGATCCAGGAGGCCGCAGCCGAGCACCGCATTTATATCGTATGGCCCACTTATGAGCGCGGTAAAGATAGGGGTGTAGTCTACAACAGCGCCATCTTGATAGGTAGAAATGGCGACATCGTCGGCACTTATAGGAAGACCCACCCGTTCCCAGGGGAGTTGGTAGAGTTCGGGGGGTGGACCACGCCGGGCGATCGCGCTGATGTCTTCGAGACAGACCTTTGCACCTTGGGGATGATCATCTGCTACGACGGCGACTTCCCAGACCTTTCCACGACGCTGGCCCTGAAGGGTGCGGAAATCATAGTGCGGCCTTCGGCGTTACTCCGCACGTATGAGCATTGGTGGGCCACCAGCTTCGCCAGGGCATATGACAACCACGTTTACGTCGTTGCGGTGAACGCCGTGGGCGGCGATGGCGGCGGCAATTATTACTTCGGCCACAGCATGATCATAGCCCCGAACGGCTGGAAGCTCGCCCAGGGGCGGTGCGCCGAAGAGGTGGTCTACGCCACGTTGAAGGAAGACGCGTTGAAATATGTATACGGCGGCATGACGACTCTACAATCTTTCGATCACCTTGAGGATAGGAACTTGAAAGTATATGACGTGATGAAGCCGGGGAGGTCTCGATTTAAGCCCGGCCGCCACGTAAGGGGAGGTGCATGAGTTTTGATCGATTTAGAAAAAGCTAACCAGGAAGCGCTGAACAGGCTGCTCAGCGCTCAGCCAGTTTTGGTGGATATGGGCATAGCCAAGGACACAATTCCTGGGCTCAATGAGAGGACCTTCCTGCACGCCGGTCCGCCCATCAAGTGGGAAGACATGTCTGGTCCCATGCGGGGAGCCGTCATCGCCGGCATACTCTTTGAGGGATGGGCCAAGACGCCCGAGGAAGCGGAAAAGCTTGCCTCTGGCGGTGAAGTCGCTTTTGAACCGAATCACCACCATCATGCCGTTGGGCCTATGGCCGGCGTTATAACACCGAGCATGCCGGTGTTCGTCGTGGAGAACAAGGCCTTCGGCAACAAGTCCTACACGAACATAAACGAGGGCTTGGGGAAAGTCATGCGCATGGGCGCCTACAGCGAGGAGGTCATAGAGCGCCTTCGCTGGATAAAGAGAGTGATGTATCCGGCGATGCAGGCCGGCATCAAGCATGCTGCGCCCGACGGAGGAATAGACCTGAAGTTTATCATCGCGCAAGCGTTGCACATGGGGGACGAGCTGCACAATCGCAACAAAGCTGCCACATCTCTGTTTGTGAGGATGCTCGCGCCGCACATGATAGAGGCTGCACCCGTCGTCAAAGATGTGGCGGATGTAGTACGCTTTTTGGACAAAAGCGACATCTTCTTCGTGAATTTGGCTATGGCTGCGGCCAAGGCGTCTCTCGAACCGGCTCACGGCGTTGAGGGTTCGAGCATGGTGACGATAATGTCACGGAACGGCACGGAATTCGGCATCAAGGTATCCGGCCTTGGAGACGACTGGTTCACCGCTCCGGCGGCTATTCCCGAGGTGCTCCTCTTCCCAGGGTTTACAAAAGATGACGTAAATCCGGACATAGGCGACAGCGCGATCATGGAGACGCTGGGCGTGGGAGGGTTCGCTCTGGCTGCTGCTCCGGCTATAGTGCAGTTTATAGGCGGCTCGCCCCAGGACGGCGTCAACTATACCATGGAGATGTACGAGATAACGGTAGGAGAGAACAACGTCTATACGATACCCTACCTCAATTTCCGTGGCACGCCCACGGGCATAGACATTCTCAAAGTGGTGGAGACCGGTACGACTCCCATCCTCGATACCGGAGTGGCTTGTAAGCGGCCGGGCGTCGGACAGGTTGGAGCCGGCATAGTGCGCATGCCGATGGAGGCGTTCGAGAAGGCGGCCGAACGCTTCGCGGAAATGTATCTGGGCTGAAAATGGGCATGTGCTAAGGAGGGAGGTGATATATTGCAAAAATAGCTATCTAACCCCGGACTATCCCTAATGAAAAGGGGGCGTGGAGAGATATGGTGGAAGAGTTTAACGTAGTCCCTAAGGGTTACAAAGAAAACCCCGACCTGATGCCGATTCCGCCGAGCCAAAGGCATTACGGTACGCGCACCTTCTCTTTCATGATGTTCAGCTTGAGCGCAAATATACCGCTCTTCTTTCTTGGACCCATGGGGAAAAGCCTCGGACTGGATATCATCCAAACTGGCGTTGGAGCCTTTTTGGGCAATTTGTTTGCCATAATCCTCGCTTGGCTCATAGGCGTAGCTGGTGTCAAATACGGCATTACGTATCCCGTACAGCTCAGAGAGTCCTTTGGTTTTAAGGGCGCCCATGTGCCTCTGGTGTTGAGGGGAATTTCTGGCACCGTATGGTTCGGCATAGAGATATATGCCGGCTCTCTTGCTCTGATGATGATATTGCTGATGGCTTTAGGCGTTCCTTCCGACGAGCTTGTAATGACTGCTATCCGCTGGATACCCATAGCCTGTGCGCTGTACGTGCTGTCGTTTATATTGGTCATGAGGCATGGATTGAAGGGTATCGGAGCGGTGGCAGACTGGGCAGGCCCTATCTTGCTTCTGTATTTTATCTGGCTCGTCCTATTTTTGGCGACGAGGGAAGAGTTTTCCGCGAAAATTCCGGGGATCTTTGAAAGCAGCGCTGGCTACTTCAGCGCTAACTTCGCCATATACCTGGCAGCTCAGACCAATTGGTGGGCGACCATCGCACTCAACGTTTCCGATCTCTCAAGAGGAATAAAGATCGGGGAGCCGCGTGCCTTGCCGATAGGGCTATTGACAGGCATCGTTGGCGGCATGACGTTGGGCTCTGTGCTCGGCCATGCTGCGGTTACTATGACCGGCGTAGTGCTGCCGCAGGAGATCATTTTGAGGTTTGCGCCCGGCGTCATTGCAATTCTCCTGGGGCTTTTCTTCTCCTTCCTGGCGCCGTGGACTACCGACCTCACCGCAAATTCTCCGCCTCTCATCGACCTGATCATGGTCGAGGGCAAGCTCTCGTGGAAGACGTCTACGATTTTGGCGGGCATCATAGCGTTCTTTATCGCCCCGTGGTGGGCCGTAGGGAGCGGTCCCGATTTCGTCAACTATATCACCGCCTGGGCCTCTAATTACGGCATCCTCTTAGGTCCTTTGGCGGGCATCATGATTGCGAACTTCTGGGTGACTAGGAAAGGGCGCTATGATCTACAGAGGCTTTACACCTATGGGCCAGAAGGTCCTTGGTACGCCAACGGTTGGAGTAAAGCTGCCTTTGCGTCTCTCGTCCTTACTTGGGTGCTTTGTTACATCATAGCGTATCCCACCGGTCAGATTGCTTACCTTGCAGGCGTTCCGTTCCCTGGAGGGGTTATAACATATCCTGCTGTGGTGATTTCTTTTATCCTTTATGCGTTTTTGGCGAAGGCCTTTGGGGAAGACAAGGTAGCGCTCTTTGAAACTGCGTCCGGTGCTGAGCCGTTAGCCTAATGGAATTACGCGGTATTTGAGCTTAGATAAATTGCCGCCATTTAAAGCTTTAAATGGCGGCAATTAGCAAAAGGGGTGATGACAAGTGTTAGCCTTTGAGTTGGAGCGACCACGGTCGCTCCAAGAGGCGATATCGATTCTGGAGAAATTTGGCAACCGTGCCATGCCCAAGGCCGGAGGCACAGATCTGCTCATGTGGATGAAAGACAGGCTTGTGACGCCGGAGGTGGTGGTGGACTTAAGTCTCATACCGGATTTGGCTGGCGTTAATTTCTCTAAAGAGGGATTGCGCATAGGCGCTATGGCTACCTGCACGGAGGTGTTGGAATCCGCTGCGGTCGAAGACCATTTTCCGGCCCTCCGCGATGCCTGCCTCTCGCATTCGGATTGGTTGATCCGCAATAGGGCTACCGTAGTTGGAAACGTCTGCTCGGCCGTGCCCTCTGGCGATGTGATGCCGGCTCTTTACTGCTACGATGCGACGATCCGCATAGTCGGGCCGAGGGGTGAAAGGTCTATCCCCATAAATAAATTCATCTTGGGACCTCGCAAGAAGGACATGATCGCCGGCGAGATTGTTACGCACGTCTTCCTCCCCCTCCCCGAGGGGAAGTCGTCCGGATGCTACCTAAAGCTCGGGAGGAGGAACGCCCTCGACCTTGCCCAGGTCGGAGTTGCCTGCGTTGCGATAGACGGTAAAAACGGCAGGGAGTATCGCCTGGCCTACGGCGCTGTGGCTCCTACGCCAGTGAGAGCGCCCATGGCCGAAAAGGCGCTCCAAGGCGTAAAAGCACCCGACGATGCCCTTCTTGGAAAAGTCTCTGCACTTGCCAAGGAGGCCGTGAAGCCTATAGCTGACGTCAGGGCGGGCGTGGAATACCGCTTGGCCATGGTGGGCGAGCTGACCAAGCGGGCTATCGATACTTGCGTCGAGCGCCTCAAGGAGGAATAGCGCCATGATAAAGAGAGAGGTGCACTTTACCCTAAACGGGAGATCCGTGACGTATGAGGTGGAGCCCAGGACGACGCTCCTTCGGGCATTGAGGCATCATGGCGTAACGAGCGTGAAGAGGGGATGCGAGGAGGGCGAGTGCGGTACTTGCACAGTGCTCTTGGACGGCGTTCCCGTGAAGTCGTGCACGGTCTTGGCCCTTGAAGTAGAGGGCAAGAGCGTGCTGACCGCCGAGGGGCTTGTGGGCAAGGATGGAAAGCTCCACCCCGTGCAGCAGGCCTTTGTGGAGGAAGGCGGCATCCAATGCGGTTTTTGCACCCCAGGCATGGTGCTTACGACCTACGCGCTGCTTAAGAAAAATCCCAATCCGTCCGAAGACGAGATACGCCTCGCACTGGCTGGAAACCTCTGCAGGTGCACCGGTTATACCGGCATATTCAGGTCCGTCAAGCGCGCCGCTGAGTTGCTCAAGGGGCAGGCGTAGGAGGTGATGACTGTGGGAAAGAAGAGCATGATAGGCGCCTGGGTCACGAGAGTCTATGATCCCGAAAAGGCCGCCGGCACGTTGAAATTTACCGATGACTTGAGCTTTGGGCCCGAATTGCTGCATGCGAGGGCGGTGAGATCTACGATACCATGCGGAAAAATCGTAAATATAGACTACAGCGAAGCGCTAAAAGTTCCGGGCGTGGTCAAGGTCATCGTGGGAAAGGACTTCCCCATACACTTTGGCATATATCTCAAAGACAGGACGGCCATGGCCGTGGAAAAGGTTCGCTACATAGGGGAGCCGGTGGCGCTTGTGGTGGCGGAGAGCGAAGACGCTGCAGAAGAAGGAGTGCTCAGGGTGAAAGTTGAGTATAAAGAAGAGACACCGGTGTTCGACGCAGCGGAAGCCATGAAAGAAAACGCTCCTTTAGTGCATCCCGACCTCGGCAGCTATGAGCACGTCTCCTTCGTAACTCCGGTGCCCGGCACGAATATAGCCCAGCACTTCAAGATTCGCCGCGGAGACATAGAAAAGGGTTTTGAAGAGGCGGACCAGGTGCTCGAAGAGAGTTTCTCTTGTCCGCAGATAGCCCACGCTTTCTTGGAGCCGCACGCCTGCATATGTCTGCAGGATCCCGTTAGCCAAGAAGTGACCATATGGTCGACGGCTCAATCGGCCTTTACGTTGCGCGAGCTTGTGGCGAAAGGGCTCGAATTGCCGCTCCATAAGGTGCGCGTCATAGCTCCTCCCATCGGTGGCGGATTCGGCGGCAAGGCTGGGATCACCGTAGAGCCTCTATGCCTGGCGGCCGCTTTAGACCCAGACATAAAAGGGAGGCCAGTTAAGCTCTTTGTGCCTCGAGAGGAAGTCCTCACCACTTCCTGGGTTCGTCAGGGATGGAACACGAAAGTGAAGATGGGCGTAAAGAAGGACGGCACGATCTCTGCCATGAAGGTGGAGCTCGTCTTCGACACGGGGACCTCCGCCGAGTACGGAGCAAACCCTGTGAGGAGCGCTGGTTATACCTCCATGGGCTGTTATTATGTCCCCAACATATGGACTGACAGCTACGGTGTTTACACGAATAAGCCCTTCGGAGGCGCCTATAGGGGCTTCGGCCTGCCGGAGCTTATGGGAGGCCTTGAAGCGGTAGTAGATGCCATAGCATACAGGATCGGTATGGATCCCATCGAGTTTCGTCTGAAGAACCTCCTGAAGCCCGGCCTTCCGACCTGTACGGGTATGCCCATGCCGCCTCACGCGCTCGATAAGATCATAAAGAAAGTGGCCGAGAAGATCGATTATCACCGAGAAGAGCCGCCCGTCAGGAAAGGTTGGAAACGGGGCAAAGGCATCGCCTTGGCCATAAAGGCTCCGGCAATGCCTGCCGATGCGTCGTCTTCGGCCACGATCGAGATTTTAGGAGATGGCTCGGTCAAGGTCTTGGCTGCGACCATGGACATGGGACAGGGCGCATACACAGCTTATGCCCAAATCGTTTCGGAGGAGCTTGGAGTGCCCATGGAGCGCGTAAAGTGCTACTATCCGGACACGGCCGCTCAGCCCTACGATTGGCAGACCGTAGCGAGCCGCTCGCTTTGGTCGACGGGCATGGCCATAAAGCGCGCCTGCGAAGACGCGAGGAGCCAGCTTTTAGCCCTGTATGCCGAGTATTGGCAGTGCAACCCAGAAGAGATTACGATCGAGGATGGCATCGTGAAATGCCCCAAGTTGGGCAATGCCGAGCCTATCGATGAAAAAGTGCAGAACGGCTTCAAGATGCCAGACGGAAAGTATAAGGGTGGCCCTATCATCGGCAGGGGGCACTTCGTCCCTCCAGATGTCGTTTATCCGGACTTAGAGACGGGGCAGTCTGAGAAGAGCGTCGTCCACTTCACCGTTGGCGCCGTCGGACTGGACATAGAGGTGGATCCCGGCACCGGCGAGATCGTCGTCAATAAGGCTGTGGCTGGATACGATGCCGGTAAAGTCATCTCCCCCCTAAACGTCAAATGTCAGATAGAAGGCGGCACCGTCCAGGGGTTGTCGGCGGGGATGTTCGAGGGGATCTACTACGACAAAAACGGAAAGCTTCTAACGCCAGATTTTACCGATTACAAGATCGCAACGACGATGGATGTGCCGTGGGAAATAGAGAGTTTCTGCGAAGAGACGCCGGAGGACCCGTCTCCCTACGGCAACCGCGGTGTGGGCGAACACTCCATGATCTCTCCCACTGCCGCCTTGGGGAACGCGCTTTACAAGGCGCTCGGAATCAGGATCCATCAATATCCCTTTACGAGGGAACGTGTCTATATGGCGATCAAGGCCGCGGAGAGAGGAGAAAAGGACTTCTGGGGTTAGTCTGAGCTTTTGCCGTTGCGAGTTAAATGCCGGCAAGAGCACGATGGTGGCGGTTCCTCCGTTCCTGTGATATAAACACGGTGAAAGGCCGAGTTGTCCTTGAGGAAAGGAGGTGCTGCCACCATTGTGACGTGCGAGGAGTAAGGCGAGAAGAAGTATAAAAAGGAGGTGTTGATTTAATGGCGAGGAAAAAGATAGTCTACGGCCTTTTGGACAAGCCTCCGCTTCCCATCATGATTTTAGCCGGGGCACAACATGTGCTCACGCTCTTCGGTGCCACTACGTTGGTGCCCCTCATCTTCGGCCCGGCTATGGGGATGTCGACAGCGCAGTTGGGGTTTTTCATCTCTTGTGTATATCTGGCTATGGGGATCGCCACTTTGATTCAGACTCATCCGAAGCTCGGTTCCGGCCTTCCTATAGTTCAGGGTTCGTCTTTCAGCTTCATTCCTCCCATCATGACCATAATCGGAGCTTACGGGGCTCTCGGTCCAGAGGGTATCATGCAGTACGTGGGCGGCGCTTTGATATCCGGCGGTATATTGCTTTCCGTCATAGGCTACAGCCGTTTGATAGGCATAGTTAGGCGGATTATAACGCCCGTCGTCATCGGACCGACGATAATGGCTATCGGTTTTTCGTTGGCGGAAACGGCAGTTAGACTCAACGCTGCAAATTATTGGCCTTTATCGCTTTTGGTTGTGGTGTGCATCTTCCTCTTCAGTCTCGTGAGTCGCAATCGTTACCTTAATATATTCGCAGTTTTAAGTTCTATTGTTTTAGCCTATTTGGTAGCTTTGGTCGGCAGTCTCGCAGGAGTTTTTCCTGCTGGTCACCCTGCCTATGTCGACCTCAGTTCGGTCGCCCAGGCTCCGTGGTTTCGTTTCACTGGACTGATGCCATGGGGGCCACCAAAATTCAGCTTGTTGGCCTTCGGAGCCATCATAGCCGGTTTCTTCGCCGTCACCATCGAGTCAATAGGCGATTACCATTCTTGTTCCTATGCGGCAGGTTTAGATGATCCCACGCCAGATGTGATCAGCCGCGGGATCGGCGCCGAAGGGCTCAATTGTGCCATCGCGGGATCTCTCGGCGCAGTCGGCACTACTTCCTATACCGAAAACATAGGTCTCATCGGTTTGACGGGCGTAGCCTCGAGGGCTGTGGTTCGAACTGGTGCGATAATCCTCATCTGTCTTTCTCTCATAGGCAAACTTGGGGCCCTCATAGCCACGATTCCCTCTCCCGTCATCGGCGGGGCTTATATCGCTCTCTTCGGCACGATAGGTGCGCTGGGCATTCAGGTCCTCATGAGGGCGGATATGGGAAGCCAGCGCAATGTGCTCATCGTCGGTTTCGCTTTCCTCATGGCTCTTGGCCTGCCGCCGTGGGTGCAAGGGCAACAGGAAGCCTTTTTCGCGTACGGAATCCTCGGGCAAGTTCTTTGGGCGATTTTAAAAACCAATATGGCAGTGGCCGGGATATGTGCGGCTGTTTGCGATAGCCTGGTCCCAGGCACTCCAGAGGAGCGAGGGATAGGAGTCAAGGCTAAATAACTCACGGGTTCACAACTCGGCGGTTATGTCGGAGAGGTGAAGCGAAGCCTTTACCTCTCCGAACTCTGTTGTTTGCAAGATCGGGAGGAAGAAGATGTGGGAACGCTTTTAGAGGCGGCAAAAAAGCGACGCAGCGTCAGATCGTATAAGCCCGATCCAATTCCAGATGAAGTTTTGAGCGAGCTCTTAGAGGTATTTCGGTGGGCTCCCTCGGGCGCAAATTCGCAACCCTGGGAGGTCGTGGTGACGAAGGATAAGGTCACGATAAGCGCTATAGCCGACATATTCATTGAACAGTATGAGAGGCAAAGGCGCAAAGACCCAGACTTTCCTGGAAATTGCAAGGAGTACCTGAAGGAAGTGCCGGTTATCATCGTAGTGTGTGGCGATCCAAGGCTAAAGGACGCATATCCCAAAGCGCTGGGCAATAGAAGAAGAAACGCCATATACCTATTCAGCGTAGGCGCTGCTATAGAAAATTTGCTGCTTTCCGCTGCCGAACAAGGCCTTGGTACGGTATGGATAACGCCCGAAGAGGAAGACGAAGTCAAGTTAAAAAAATTGCTCTCCATACCGGAAGCCCTTGAGGTATGGGCCTGTATACCCGTGGGTTATCCTAAGGCTACGCCTGGGTCGCGTCAAAGGAGACCTTTGGATGAGTTCGTACACTGGGACTCTTTAGATGTTGGGAAGCTTCGCTCGAACCTTCAAATTCGGGAATTTATCGCGACAGGAAGAGCAAAACTCATGTATGGTCCTGGTTGTAGTAAGCCGTCGAATTCAGGCGATGGAGGTGGCAAAAGTTGAAGGAACCGTCGACTGACTATGTCGCGCAGAAGGACAATCGCGACGATGAGGCGGTTTGGGAGGAAAGGCCGGAGATCGTCACTCCCATATTGAAGATAGAAGAAAGGCCCGCATCGTGGTGGGAGTGCCTGCTCTACGGTTGGCAGCATACGCTGGTGGATATATCGCCCTTCGTATTGCCGCTTTTAGTGGCTACCGCAGCCGGGCTTTCGGAGGCAGAAGGGGCCATATGGGTGAACAGAGGGCTTTTTACCATGGGCATAGCGACGCTCATTATGACCATTTTGGGCAACAGATTGCCCATAATTCAAGGGCCTTCGGCCACGCTGACCGGTGCTCTATCTTCGGTCGTATCGTTGTATGGCATACCCGCCATGTGGGGCGGCGTTTTGGCGGGCGCCTTGATGGAAATGGTCGTAGGCCTGTCAGGCATCCTGAGGCTCCTGCGAAAGGTTTTCCCCGTGGCCGTCTCTGGGGTGGTGGTTATAACCATAGGTTTTTCTCTGGCTAAAACGGCCACCATTTGGATCGTGGGAAAGGGCGATCCTGTGAATTTCGCTTTAGCCGCTGCCACCGTCCTCTCCATATTCCTCTTGCAATTCTTGGGCGGCAAGGCTGCGGGCGGGATAATCTCCAGGGGTTCGATATTTTTCACGATATGGATTGTCGGCTTGGGTTTGGCCGGGATCATGGGTCAGGTCAGATGGGACATCATAGCCTCGAAGCCGTGGTTTGACCTGCCGAAGCTCTTTCCTTATGGAGGGCCCGGCTTCGGTTGGGAGTTTGTGGCGGGAGCAATAGTAGGGGCCTTGGTGGGTTATCTCGGCTCTATGTTGGAATCTCTCGGAGATTACGCGGCTGTGTGCGCCGTGAGCGGCGAGGTTTATAAAGTTAGACACATGAATCGGGGCATAGCGGCTGAAGGGTTCGGCTGCCTCGTGGCGAGCCTCTTCGGAGGCATCCCTGTTACCAGCTATACGCAAAACATAGGCGTTATCGCCACGACCAAGATAGCTTCCCGCTTCGTCGTTCAAATCGCAGCGCTGATATTGATGCTCTACGGCCTTAGCCCCAAGGTGGGCGCCCTCTTGGTGGCAATTCCAAGATCGGTAATAGGGACGGTCTTTTTGGTGGTATGTGGAACTATAACTGTTTCCGGTTTGAAGCTCGTGACATCTGCTAAGCTGGATACGGCCAATACGCTTCTCGTCGGCACAACGCTGATGCTCGCCATTAACTTGCCCATATGCGCCACATACGTAGTCGGCAGCTGGACGAAGACGCTTCCCCCTATAGTCCAGCTTTTTCTGACCAATTCTGTGGTCATAGCTGTAGTGGGTGGCATAGTGTTGAACCTTCTAATCAATTTTATCTTGGTGCCGCTCTCCGAGAGGAGATGAAGCGAGGCATGGCAGAGTTCTTCCCTATCGCGATTCGATATATTGGGTTTACCTTCAGGCTTTCGTAGCAGCGAGGTCTTTTCTAATGAGGGTTGACCCGGTCCTGTGGGCGGCAGTGCTGGCGGCAGGAGAGGGTAAAAGAATGGGCTATGTCAAAATGCTTCGGCCCATCGCAGGGAAGGCGATGCTGCTTTGGACTTTGGAGGCGGTCGTCGCAGGCGGAGTGCACGAGAGTTCCCTCGTCGTGGTGGTCGGGTACAAAGGTGAGGAGGTGGCCGATCTCGTTTCTTCGGCCTTTCCGAAAGCTACAATTGCGGCAAACCCTGACTACCGCAGGGAGATGTTCTCTTCAATCAAGGTTGCGGCCGAGTGCGCCCCCCCTGCGACACCGCTGCTTTTGGCCCTTGGTGACCAACCAGCGGTAAATCCTAAAACGATTGAAAGGTTGATTTCGGAAGCCGCCTGCGAGAAGGTCGTGCAGCCTGTGTATGAAGGAAAGGCTCATCATCCCCTGATCCTGCCGCCGCACATCGTAGATGCCGTGAAGAGTTCTCCCGTATATGGCACATTGAGGGAGCTGTTGCCGCCGCTTTCTGAGCGGCACTTGGTGGCCGTAGATGACCAGGGGGTTGCGTTGGATGTCGATACGGAGGAGGACCTCAAACGCGCGGAATCGATCCTTGCAGCTCGGGCGCGGCCGTGAGCGGCGAGCGAAGCGTCTTTAGGTCGGCGCCCTTTTCTACGGCTATTATCTCCGCGAGGATCGATATAGCTATCTCTTCGGGCGTTTCGGCCTTTATGGGCAAGCCTATGGGCGCATATATTCGGTTCAGGTGTTCCTCGGATACGCTATCCTTGAGCAGGTTTTCTTTCATCACGGCTATTTTACGCTTGGAGCCTATGACGCCGAGATAGGCGAAGAGCTTTCCCTCCAACGAGCGCACCACTTCGCTGTCGAGGGCGTGTCCTCTGGTGACCACGACGACATAGCTTTTGTTGCTCAAGCGTATTTCCCTGTCCAGTGCCTCTTCCAATGGCATACAAACGACGCGCCCCCAGGGGATGTTATCAGGATTGGCGAACTCCTGACGCTCGTCCCATACGGTTACCCTGTAGCCGGTGATCGTCGCCACATGGGCCAAAGCCTTCCCCACGTGTCCGGCGCCGAAAATGACGATCTCTCGCCTCTTTCCTATCACCTCGAGAAATACCGCTGCGCTTCCCCCACAAGCGGCGCCTTCCTCTGCGGCTTCCGTCGCCGTGAACGACTCCCTGTACAGGCGAGCGCGGGCATTTCCCTCGAGCAACTTGAGCGCTTCGGCGATGACGTGATGCTCCAATATGCCTCCTCCTATAGTTCCGACTATGCTGCCGTTCGGGAAGACCCACATCTTCGCACCCATGCTTCGCGGGGTCGAGCCTGTTTCTTCTACGACGGTGCAGAGGACTCCCTCGGGTCCCTCCTTTAACGCCTTATCTATAGCTCTGAGGATGGCCTCGTCCATTGAAACAACCCCTTCCTTCGGCGGTTTATGGGTCCATTTTAACATGGCCGGCCGTCGTGCAGCGCCTCTTGGCGCTGCCTGCTTTGGGTGGGTTAGGGCGGCAAATCCTGCGCGGCAATGCACAAGTGTATAATCTCAGATAGGGCCTATAACTGCAAGGCAAGGCTACAATTTTTCGAAACAGGATGGAGGAAATTGTCGTGCGAAAGTTCCTTAAAATGCCAAAGCCGATCCTCGAGGCCGGCACGGAAGATGTGAGAGCCGCGGTCGAGGACATAATAGTGGCCGTTAGAGAAAAAGGGGACGCGGCTATAAAGCTCATCTCTCAGAGGATAGACGGCGTAGAGGATCTGCGCATCCAAGTGCCCTCCGAAGAGGTCGCCAAGGCCTATCGTTTGGTTCCGGATTCAGTGGTAGAAGATCTGCGCTTTGCGGCCAGGCAAGTCCACAACTTCGCCCGAGCTCAATTGGAATCCATCAGGCCCTTGGAGGTCGAGATCCTCCCGGGTGTGCATCTCGGCCACCGGGTGATCCCGCTTGCCTCGTGCGGAGCCTATGTCCCCGGGGGGCGCCACCCTTTGCCTTCGTCGGCGTTGATGTCCATCATTCCAGCGCGAGTTGCCGGCGTAAAGCGAATTATCGCCTGTTCTCCTCCGTCCCGCGATATCCGTGGCATAAATCCGGTGACTTTAGTGGCCATGGATATAGCCGGGGCCTCCGATATCTATGCTATCGGCGGGGCTCAGGCCATCGCCGCCATGGCCTACGGCACCGAGACGGTCGAGGCGGTAGACCTCATCGCAGGGCCCGGCAACCAATATGTAACCGAGGCCAAAAGGCAGGTCAGCGGCGATGTGGGGATAGACTTCCTTGCAGGACCGAGTGAGGTTCTCATAATAGCTGACGAAAGCGCCAGCCCCGCTTATGTAGCCTGCGATTTGTTGGCTCAGTCCGAGCACGATCCTCAAGCGAGGGGGATTTTGGTCACCACGAGCGAAGAGTTGGGGCAGAAGGTCATGCGTGAAGTGGAATCCAGGCTGGAGGGGCTTCCCACAGCAGATGTCGCCAGGGCTTCGTGGGAGAATCATGGCCAAGTGATCGCAGTGGACGATATGGGGGAGGCGATAGACATCGCCAACGAGATCGCCCCCGAACACCTGGAGATGCATGTCGAAAACCCGGACGGTTTAATTGGATGTTTACGGAACTACGGATCTTTATTTATAGGTGGATTATCGGCCGAAGTTTTTGGGGACTACGCGACCGGGACCAATCACATCCTCCCGACGATGGGGAGCTCACGATTCACCGGGGGGCTTTGGGTTGGGACCTTCTTGAAAGTGGCCACTCACCAGCGCCTCGAGTCGAAGGGGGTCAGGCAAATTGCCCACGTGGCCGGGCGCCTCGCTGAAGTTGAGGGGCTATTCGCACATCGGGCCGCGGCCATGATCCGCATCGAAGACCAAACACAAGGTGCAGGTGCTGATGTGGAGGACAAGGGATAAAAACCGGCTACGGTGGTTTCCCTGAATGGGCTTTGAGGATTTGTGCGAGGTCAAAACCTCGGGTCGAGAAGAAAGATGGTCGATAGAGAACTGCCTTTAGGAAGGGAGAATGGCAATGAAAAACAAGATACCCGTTAGGCTTAAAAAGGAACCATTGCTCGAAGCCGTATGGGAAATTCGCTTCTCCGGAACCAAGGCATCTGTCGCTGACTTAATGCCCGGGATGCTTTTCAGTACACTATCAGGCAGGTATAAGGATATCATCAGATTGCCCGCAGCAGATATCCCAGCTACTATCGTTGAGCACGATCCTAACCTGCGCTACGCGCCTAAAATAAGGTTGGAGGACGGCAATCAAGTTGTTCAAATAGGCGAACATGTCATTTCTTTGAACTGTCGCAGGCCATATTCTGGGTGGACGCAATTTTCCGCCGACATTCGTGAGCTCGCTAAAGCTGTTCAAGATACCGGCTTGATTGAAAGGCTGGAAAGGTTTTCTCTGAGGTATATAGATTTGATCCAATTGGCACAACCCATTGGCCTTGATTGCCTTAATCTTATATTAAAGATGGGAGAATACGAGATCAATACGAGACCTGTTGAATTGCGAACCAAAATTGAGGAAGATGACTTAATCCACATCGTTCAAATCACCTCGCCTGCCGAGGTTGTAATCCCTAAGGAGGGGGGACGACTCAAAGGTGTCCTTTTGGATATTGATACTATCAGATTGCTGGCCGAAAAAGGATCGTGGTATGATATAAACGAACATCTTGATGATGTGCATATGGCTTGCAAAAAGATGTTTTTTAGCTTGTTGAAGCCAGAGACGATTGACAAATTAGAACCGGAATACGGGGTGTAAGATATGACTTATTCCTCAACTTTGACGAGTGAAATGCTGTGGCGAACGGACGTTGGCGTTATGTCTCCGCTTTTGCCTGACGTATTGCCCTGCTTTGTCGAGCGAGAGCGCAAGAATGGATATGAGTCTCCTCAACTGCTGACCGTTTTTATGTCGCCGGTCAGCCGGGAAAAGAGCACTACTCAGGTAACCGAGGCTATCTCGTCTAAATGGGAAACTGGCTTTACCCCGCAGACGGTTCTGGGTAAAAAGCTTATAGCTTTACGAAACAAGGCTATTGCCGCGGGCGTGCAACTTCTCAGCGAAGAGGGAGTACTTGAAGAGGTAAAACGGCGCCGGGGAGAGCTTGAAGGCGATGAAACGGACCTATATTGATGCGAATGTTCTCATTGCAGCTTTTCAAGGCGAAGAGTCGGTTGCCAGGCGTGCCTTTCAGGTGTTGGATGATCCAAACCGAGAGATAGTGGTCAGCGACTATCTCAAGCTTGAAGTGCTCCCCAAGCCGACATTTCTTAAAAAACAGGAAGAGGTCGAATTCATGAAGGCTATCTTCGATAGCGCATCGGAGAACGTAGTGACGTCGTCAAGACTGACCGAGTGCGCACTCAACATGGCGTCAAAATACGACATGACGCCCATCGATGCACTTCATATCGGGGCCGCGATCATATCCGGCGTCGATGAACTTGTGACGATGGAGAAAGCGACAAAGCCGATGTGCAAGGTAGCGGAGGTCAAAGTAGTATCCCTGCATTCATAACCCAAGTTGGCTAATACAATTGGCTCCTGCATGCTATCCGATCAACGTTAAGATTGATGTTAAATTGATCGGATAGCTGTGTCTATGAACTCGGCCGGCGCGTTTGATTATTTTCTGGCAAATCATGGTTGATTTTTATTCCTAATGCAACTGAGTTGCATTTTGTAAAAGACAGTGTTAATCTTTGTAGAAATATGTGGAGGTGGATGTCCGTGAAATGTAAAGCCCGTCTATGTGCGATTATCGTGGTAGCCTTAGCAACCTTCGTCCTGCCCAAAATAGGTGCCATTGAAGCCTCTGAAGACGTGGTGGCTGTCGCTGCGAGCATACATGAGGTCGCTTTAGAGCTCGCAACTGCCTTTAAAGAGGCCCGTTTAGGCCAAGCGCCTCAAGTAGTGTCAGGAGCTTCTGGAAAGCTCGCAGCGCAGATAATCGCCGGCGCGCCTTTCGGCCTTTTCTTATCGGCAAGCCCTGAATGGACGGAAAAACTCCAAAAAGACGGTTTTCTTTACGATATCGCTCCCATGGCCAAAGCTCCTGCCGTGGTTTGGTGGCCTAAGGGCGAAGCGATCTCCCTGGAGACTTTGAGGGGCGAAAAGATCCGCATTGCAATTGCAGACCCTGCCGCAGCTCCTTTTGGCAAAGCAGCCGGCGAATATCTTGCCTCTATAGGGTTATACGATACGCTGATGAAAGAGGGAAGACTCATCGTCATGGGCTCAGTGGAGCAGGCTATGCTCGCCGCGACGAGCGGCGGCGCTGACATGGCCATGGTATCGCTCTCTTTGGCCATAAAAGCGAACGAGGGATCATATGTGAAACTGCCCATAGCGCCGCTTGAGAACTCGGGAGGGTTGGTAAAAAGCCGTGCCACCGAGAATATAACCGAATTTTGGCGCTATATCAGATCGGAGACGGCGGCGCCTGTTTGGGAAAAGTGGGGTTTCGAGCCGGTGAGGGATAATTGATCTCTTCGCTGGTTTTGAGCCTCAAAGTGCTCGCCGTGGACGTTCCGCTCCTTTTGGTCATAGGCACCTCCTTGGGTTGGCTTTTGGCGAGGCGAAATTTCCGCGGCAAGGAGGCCTTGAGTTTGTTGATCCTCCTACCCGTAGTGCTTCCGCCGTCTGTGCTCGGGCTTTACCTATTGATGCTATTGGGGCATGTACCGCTTATGCGGGAGTTAGGGTTGCTATTTTCCTTTCCCGCCGCTGCGATGGCTCCTCTTTTTCCGTCGCTTCCGATCATGGTTCAATCGGCGCGGTCGGGCTTTGCCTCTGTCGACGTCGGGCTCGAAGATGCTGCGCGGACATTGGGCGACAGCGAACTTGCTGTCTTTTGGAGAGTCTCTTTCCCGATCGCCAAGCGATTCCTGATGGCGGGGTTGGCGCTCGCCTCGGCGCGAGCCTTGGGGGACTTCGGCGTCACGCTTATGATAGCCGGAAACATCCCGGGCAGGACGCAGACCTTGCCGCTATACATCTACAGCCGTGTGGAAGCTTTAGACTTTGCCGGTGCCAACATGGCGGCAATCCTTTTAACGGGTGTAGGCGTGATGAGCTTGTGGCTCGTGAGGCGTATGGAGGGCGTACATGGAGGAGCGTCTTGACGTTCGGTTCCTTAAAAAGCTCGGCTCCTTCAGGCTCGACGTTGCGCTGACTCTCGGTACGGAGATAGGCGTTATCTTCGGTCCCAGCGGGGCAGGCAAAAGCCAAACATTGAGGGTGCTCGTAGGGCTTTCAAAGCCCGACGAAGGATATATAAAGCTGAACGGCCGGGTATTGGCCGACGCGTCAAAGAAAATTTCAGTGCCTCCTAAAGACAGGCGCATCGGACTGGTGTTTCAGGAACTATCCCTGTTCCCTCACCTGACCGCGCTGGAAAACGTCGCTTACGGACTCAAGTGTGGCGACAGGTTAGAGGTCGCGGCTGAGTGGTTGCACATGGTGAGGCTCGATGGGCTATCCGACAGATACCCTCATCAACTTTCAGGGGGGCAGCGCCAGCGCGTTGCCTTGGCGCGCGCGCTCGCCCCGGGACCTGACCTCTTGCTCCTCGACGAGCCCTTTAACGCCCTCGACGGTCCGGTGCGGAGAGCGTTGAGGCGGGAGCTGAAAGATCTGTTCAACGAGACGAAGACGCCTATCATATATGTGACTCACGACATAGAAGACGTCTGCTCCATGGCAGACCGCGTCTTTTTCATTCGCGACGGAGAGCTCGCTGCCTCGATACCGGTTCAAAGCCTGTGGGATCCATCTGTTCAAGGCTCAATCTGGCACTCCCTCGGCTGGGGCACCCTCGTCCACGGCACAGTTGAAGAAAGAAGCGGCCTTTGTTGGATAGTCTGGGACGGCGGACGCCTTGTGCTTCCACCTACCGTGAGGGTCAAAGGGGACGTGACGGCCTTCGTGGCGCCGCACCACGTGAAGCTCCTTTACCACGATCTTCCCGTAGATCTTGAGCTCGAGGATAACGTGATGGAAGGAGTGGTGGCAGAAAGGGTCGTGCTCGGCGGAACCACTCGCCTTTTCGTGCGCGCCTGCAACCTTCAATGGCAGGTTGAGTTTCTGAACGGATCGTATGTCACTATGGAACTTTCGGAGGGTCAGAGGGTGCGCATGGCGGTAAAACCAGGATGTATTTACATTTTGGGCAGTGCTCCCAACTCTTGCCCTCTTGACCCTTGCACAGAAACACAGTTTGAACAGGAGCGCAGCGCGCCTTTCCCAGCGCTCGACGAGAAAGGAGAAATGGCATATGAAGGTGAAGACCTTGACCATCGAGGAAGCCTTGGGGCTTCCTCTCTCGCACGATCTCACACAGATCGACGCTAATAGCGGCTATAAAGGGCCACGCTTCAAAAAAGGACACGTGGTGACCGAGGAGGATTTGCCGACCTTGCGCGCCATGGGGCGCCAGCACGTAAGCATCTTGGAATTGGAAAGCGATGAGCTTCACGAGGATGACGCGGCTTTGGGATTGGCAAAGGCCTTGGCGGGCCAGGGTTTAAAGATTACCGGGCCCGATGAGGGCAAATGCAACCTCGTTTCTGAAGTGGCGGGCCTTTTGATCTTCGATGAAGGTTGTATCCATGCGATAAACGAGGACGACCAGTGGTTATTGGCCACGTTGCCGCCCAAGGCTTCGGTCTCATCTGGCGAGGTTGTGGCTGCCATGAGGATAAGGCCGCTTTTTATGCGGCAAGAGCGGGTGGCCAGAGCAGTTGCCCTTGCCAGGCCCATGAAGGTAGCTCCCTTTATCAATTTGCGCGTAGCGCTTGTGACCACGGGGAGGGAATTGGTCGACGGGTTGATATCTGATGCCTTCCGCCCCAAACTCGAGAAGAAAATCCGTAGGTTCGGAGGCTCGCTCATCGGGCAGGTCGTGGTGGGTGACTCTCGAGAAGATATAGATGGTGCCATCAAATCGTTTCTGGATGACGGGGCCGATCTCGTAATATGCACGGGCGGAATGAGCGTCGATGCGGATGACTGCACGCCGTCAGCCATAGCATCTCTGTCCGATGAGGTGATATTCCAAGGAGTGCCGGCACTTCCGGGCACCATGTTGATGCTCGCCAAGCTGGGGAGCGCCTTCATAGTTGGAGCTCCGGCGTGTGTCGTGCACGATGAATGGACTACGCTGGACCCGTTGCTCGCCGGGCTTTTTGCCGGAGTTGTGCCGCTCAAAGAGGAGGTGAGGCGATGGGGTGTCGGTGGGCTTTGCCGTCACTGCGCCGTGTGCAACTTCCCCGTATGCTCTTTCGCCAATAGGCCATGACGACTTACAGCGAGATTTTGGAAAGCGCGGGCCTGAAGCCCACGAATGCCAGGGAGGCGGTCTTGAAAACCCTGTATCGCATCGGCAGGCCGGCTTCTCACGGTGAGGTGGCCGAGGCCTTGGGAGGACAATTGGATCGGGTCACCATATACAGGAACTTGTATCTCTTGGAGGAAGCAGGAGTTGTGCACAGGGTCCAGGGTGTCGACGGCAAGTGGAGGTTTTGCGCCCACGATCCCGACGTTGTTGGTTGCCCGGGCGACCATCCCCACTTTCTTTGTCTGAGTTGTGGCAAGATGATCTGTCTTTTGGGTCAAACCCTTCCCCACGTCAATGTGCCCGACGGTGTGAAGGTGCAGGGTAAGCAGCTCGTCGTCTACGGCCTCTGCCCGGAGTGCTGCCGAGATCGCTAAAACAAAGTGCATTTGCCTTTTTGCGGCCTTACTGTAAACTAAAAGCATCATCTGAAGGTCGAGGGAGCGACATGCGCAATCGCTTTGATGTGGTAGTTGTTGGAGCTGGTCCGGCCGGGATTTTTGCGGCTCGGGAGTTGGTGAATAGCGGTTTGGACGTGGCCATCATAGACAAGGGCAAATCCTTGGGCGAACGCTTTTGCCCTCTTAAAGCAGGGACGACATCCTCTTGTGCTCACTGTAACCCCTGTGGGGTGCTTTCGGGTTGGGGCGGGGCAGGGACTTTTAGCGACGGCAAACTCACCCTGACTCCGGAATTCGGTGGAAACTTGGAGCGCTACGTGGGCCGGGAACGCCTCTGTGCTCTCATTGAGGAAGTCGATGCCGCTTATATGAGATACGGAGACGATACCCCTCTCTATGAGCCCGATCCTTCCTTCGCAGCCGAAGTGGTAAAAAAGGGGAGGGGTGCTGGCCTTCAAGTTATTCCGGCCAAGATCCGCCACGTCGGCACGGATAAGTCTTCGTTTATCCTCCGCGGCTTTTACGACGAACTCAAGGGCAAAGCCGCTATGTTCATGGAGACTGAGGTTGCGGGGGTGGTCGCAGAGGGTGGAAGCGTAAGAGGCGTCACGTTGAGCGATGGCAGCTTCATATCAGCTCAAGCCGTGATCCTTGCGCCGGGGAGAGTCGGAGCTCCGTGGGTTGAGCGCCTGGCCAAGGACCTCGGTCTTCCTATCGACTCGATCCCTGTAGACGTGGGCCTCCGCTTGGAAATGCCGGCGGAGTGGAGCGAGGCGATAACGCAACAATTCTACGAGGTCAAGGTGCTTTTCAATGCTCCCACCTTTGACGATAAGGTCCGCACGTTCTGCATGTGTCCTCATGGGGAAGTAGTGACGGAGTACCAGAGCGAATGGGACGTGGTAACCGTAAATGGCCACAGCTATCGCGACCATAAAACAGACAACACTAACTTCGCCATATTGGTGAGCACGGAGTTCACGGAGCCCTTTAAAGACCCAAACGGCTACGGAGCCCACATCGCGAGGTTGGCTAATATGCTCGGCGGCGGAGCCTTGATTCAGCGCCTCGGCGACCTAAAAGCGGGGCGCAGGTCGACGCGCTCGAGGATAGAGCGCGGCCTCACTCGTCCGACGCTGAAGGATGCAGAGCCGGGGGATATATCCTTTGCCCTTCCCTATCGCCACCTAAAGGACATTTTGGAGATGGTGAGCGCCCTCGATGCCATAATGCCGGGGATCGATGGACCACATACTCTCCTTTATGGAGTTGAAGTGAAATTTTACAGCCTACGCTTATCAGTGGACGGTGACCTTCAGACGCCGATTCAGGGCCTTTACGCTGCAGGAGACGGGGCCGGCATAACGCGAGGCTTGATACAATCCTCAGCCAGCGGCATTGTAGCTGCTCGCGCGGTGGCGCAGGCGGTGAAGGGTGCGTCTTGAGGCTATCGAGGCTCTCCTATAATCCCTATAATATCGAAAAACGATTGCACGTCGTCACAATTTTGGGGCCGCAGAACGAAAGAGATGGATAGGGTAAATATGGACAGGGTAAATTATGACGAATATATAAATAGGCTTAAAAAGAAATCGTCACGTTTCCACATAGCTTGGGAGGCCCAGTTCGGCAGAGGTGCACGTTCCGGTAGGCCTCGCGATGCGGAAGAAGATATCGTTCTGTTCTTGTTGGATCGTAAGCGGTGGCAGAAAGCCTTAGCCGATGGAAGCGTAGAAAAGATCGGTCCACGGAGATATCGCATGAGATGAACAAACGAAACAGAGGGGGTATGCCTTGTGTCTGCTCAGGACCGACGGGGTATTGCATGGAATGAACAGACGGTTGATTGACTTTCTTGACAGCCTAAAACGAGAAAAAAACCCGCTTCGGCGTGCCTTCGGCGTACTTGCGGTCTTGACGGAAGCGCTTAAACCTCAAGGGGTCAAACCTATTTTGGTTGGGGGTCGAGCGTTGGAATTTTATACCTTGGGCGGATATGCCATGAAAGACATCGACCTGGTGGTTAGCGGAAGAGAGCGGGTCAAGCCCGTTTTGGAGGAGATGGGTTTTTCGCGCCGGCCTGGCGAACGGCATTGGTATCACGAGGAGCTCGATGTTGCGATAGAAATACCCGACGAAATTTTAGCAGTTCTTCCGAAAAAATAGTCACCGTAGAAATAGACGACATGGAAGTTTTCGTGATCGGCATTGAGGATTTGGCGATAGACAGGCTGGTTGCGGCTAAGTTTTGGGAAAGCCGCGCGGATGCTCAGTGGGCGGCCAAACTGCTTGCGCTTCACATGAACGATATCGATTTGGAATACCTCAAAAAGGCGGCCCGGGAGCGGCATGTGGAAGATGTTTTAGCTGAAGCCTTAAAACAAGCCGAAGCTTATATCAATGCTGCCGAAGGTTCGGAGTTGCCCTCTCAGGATAGGCCTCTTGATACTTGAAGCTTTAATCCTCCGACTGCAGACGGCAGTGTGTTAGTAGGAGATCCCGCCTGTTATGGACGTTTCGGATTCAGGGACATTTCCTACCTGTCCTTGAAAGGCATTCGCAGAATTGCTCCCTTGTTTTTGTCGTTAGGCAAAAGCAGACCCACGAGCACTGTGAAATTCCACGAAAGCTTCATGCAACCAACTGATTGAGCTGGCGTGATTGGCTTCAAGGTGCTATTTATGCCGTAACGGCACATCGTTTTATTGGAAAGAATAACCGTTTATCAGCTCACCAAGCTCCTACAATGTCGAAAGACGACGGCACGCCGTGGAGCGCGTGTGCCTGCTGGACGGCGCGGACGATCGCCTGGGCGACCAATGTGGATGCGATATGACCCAGCAGCGTCACGTCTATCTCTACTTCGCCCGTCCCTATTGCGAAGACGCTATCTCCGTCGTACATGGTGTGGGCCGGACGGATTGCGACCGAGAAGCCGTCCTGCGCCATTTGGGCAACCTTCTTGGCCTGGGCCTTGGTGAGCACGGCGTTGCTGACGAAGGCACCTATGGTCGTGTTTCCCCCTTCGAATGCTCCCTTCAGGGAAAATTTATCGATCATGGCCTCTCCTGTGTTTACAAAGCCCTTTTTGTCTTCCGTGAGCGCTCCGGCCAGGACCACCCCACTCTTCGGGTCCACCACGTCGCCGAGGCAGTTTACAGCCACTATAGCAGCTGCCGCAAATCTCCCTCTATCAAACGTCGCCACCCCTAATCCGCCTTTTGTGGCCCTTTCTGGGCCGAACGCCTTCCCGACGGTGGCTCCCGTGCCGGCCCCTACGTTTCCCTCCTCCACCAGGTTCGAAGCATTGATGCATGCCCTATAGCCCATCTCTGCGTCAGGCCTCGCCTTGGGGTCGCCAATATCCAGATCGAACAACACAGCTCCCGGAACTATCGGCACGACGCCGTAAGCGGTCTTGAACCCCGCGTTTCGCTCTTCTAAGTAGCGCATGATCCCCGATGCGGCGTTGAGCCCGAAGGCGCTTCCTCCGGCCAAGAGGATGGCATTTATCTTATCTACAAAGTTTATCGGGTCTAAAAGATCGGTCTCTCTCGTGCCCGGCGAGCTGCCGCGCACGTCAACTCCGCACACCGCTCCGCTCTCGCAGAGCACGACGGTACAACCTGTTGCACCCTTCAAGTCTGTCGCGTTTCCTACTTTTATGCCGTATACAGGAATCTTGGTGACCATTTCTAACCCCCCGTAATCACTTTGATAATGGCCAATATCATGCCGGTTACGCCTTCGCCTCCCAAAAATCCCGATCCTATTAATGTGCCCTTTTCGGAATGAGCCGGTGCAAATCTATCCACTAACAGCCTGGTCAGGCCTCCTATGCCTGCGGCTGACGAAATCGCCATGGGTAAATATACTCCTATACCCAGCGTCATTCCGGGAATGCCAAGGAAATATAATATTATGCCTATGGCAAGTCCGAAGGCGAAGGCTTGAGGATTGGGAAGCCCCTGCACCATGGCCGAGACCGCATATGCCTGTGGCGCTACGAGAGCGGTGCCGGGTCCCATGGCTCCATACGCCCTGTGGAGGGTATAGAGGGCCAACACCGAGACGAGGGCGCCTACGATGGCGCCGACGCCCTCGGAGAACAGCTGTGCCTTCGGATCAGTCCCGAGCAGATATCCGGCTTTGAAGTCTTGTAGGACATCTCCGGCAACACCGCTTGCGATGGCTACGACGGCGGCCAGCAATATCGCCTCCGTGGCATCGAGCGGCACGAGTAAGCGAATGGCCAAAAGGGCAAGGATGCCAAAAATCTCCATGGGATCTATGCCGGTCTGTCCAGTCAACGTGGCTGCCATCGATGTGGTGACCCACACGCAGAGCACCAAGAGAATACTTGCGCCGAGAGGAATTAAGCCAACCCACGAAAGGAGCACGACAATTGCAGCCAAAAGCACGGCAATGCCGCCCGAAGTTCTTCCCCTGGTCCCTTTGAGAAGCGGGGCGAAAATTTCCCTCGCCCTCGGGATCACTCCTTTGACCAGTACACCTATCCCAGAGCCGACGACTAAGCCTATCCCAAGGCTATTTTTGAACGCCTCGGCTGAAGCCACGTCGAGAAACCAGCCATAAGAGAGCCCAACTGGAATTAAAAAGAAATAGCTTACGCAAGCTCCGAGGAACCATGTGCCCATGTAGAGAGGTCCGATTATGTAGCCTATTCCTACCGCCATTGGAGAAATCCATAAACTGAAAAAGACATTTTTGGCCGTTAGGGTTTGAGAGACGATAGCCGCGGGGATTTTGCCAAATTGATCTCGCAGCGCTGTCACAACAGCCGCAATAGAAAGAGCTCCGAAGAGATAACCTGCCCGCGCGCCGCCTTCATAACCCGCCTTCAGCGTTTCCGAGGCAGCTATGCCCATTGGGTAAGGAAGCCTTTCCCCCTCGATGAAATAAGGACGGATCATGGCTGTGAAAGCAAGGCCGAGGAGGGCGCCGCACAGGGATATTGAAAGTAATCGCCATATCGACTCTTGGGCTGTCGGATTGAGCATCCATATTGCAGGCACGGTGAAAGCAAAGCCTCCTGCAACCAATCCTCCAGCCGACATGGCCGTATGTGTTACGTTGACCTCGTTGATGTTTGTGTGACCCAAAAGCCTGAGAACGGAGAGGGATAAGATGGCCACGAAGACCGTAGGCCACGGAAGCGCTCCTAACCTCAGAGCCACATAGGTAGAACTTGCCGTCACAACCACCGAGCCAGCAGCACCGATAATGATCCCTCTCAGCGTAAGCTGTTGGTTAAACGGAACCCCCTTTGGCGACTTCCCCACGACCCTTCCCTCCTCATATAAGTAAGTTTAATTTCATTTGTATTTTAACAAAACCTCACGGCGGAGGTGGAGAAGTAGATCATGCATGTGTGTCGATGAGAGATGTGCCGATTCGCGAAGACGGGTCTTGTGCTCGTGCGAAACCGATAAGGTATCAGCTCCCACAGGTGCCATAGCGACGATAGCCGATACCTTTTGTTCCACATTAGTTCTTCATCTTATACTTTGTATACAAGACATGCAGCTTGACTCCCAAACATGCAGGCTATATATTTGTCCTGTATCTCGATATCATAAAGTCCGAACGCGACAACCAAAAATCCATAAGGAGATGGTTAATCATGATACAAGACTTCATGTGGGGGGCGATGCGCATCTCTT
>NZ_JADEVE010000274.1 GCF_016125955.1 Acetomicrobium sp. S15 = DSM 107314
AAGACCCCTTAGAAATGCGCTTGTTCGGTTCTGTATTCGCCAAACCCGTAACTGTAGCAACCCTCGACCAGTACCTGTTCGCGCACCTTAACGGGCGCCATTGGGAAGAGCGCAGATGAGGGGCCTTACGTTTTGTTCGGCATCGGTCGCGAAACGTTAGAAGGTATCCTAAAAGGGCTGTCAGCTCGAGATGACGGCCTTATCCGAGTTAACATCGTGCGATGACACCTCCCTGGCCGTACTTTCAGGGCCGAGGGAGGTGCTCTCTTCTGTGGTGTCCAGCCAAGTGGATTTACACGCTCCTTATGGCGGGGTATTGCCTGAACTGG
>NZ_JADEVE010000275.1 GCF_016125955.1 Acetomicrobium sp. S15 = DSM 107314
GACATGGGCCTAAAAGGGATCATTCGTGGCAGGAAGATAAGGACTACGATCCCTGACGAATCTGCCAATAAACCTGCAGATTTGGTGTGTCGAAACTTCACTGCACTTCGCCCTAACCAGTTGTGGGTGGCAGATCTAACGTATGTCGCTGTACGCAGTGGGTTTGTATATGCTGCATTCGTCATAGACATATTGCTGAGATTCATCGTAGGTTGGCGAATTCTTGAGGTCTTTAAAGACGGACCTCGTGCTCGATGCCTTAGAACAGGCTCTATATGCCCGGAGGTTTAGGAAAGGGTTGGTTCACCTCAAGCGACCATGGTCTT
>NZ_JADEVE010000276.1 GCF_016125955.1 Acetomicrobium sp. S15 = DSM 107314
GTCCTCAGCGTTCACGCCGGATTCGAGGTAAGGAATATAGGCGCGTCCGCCGATCTCGTCGGCCATCTCTTTAAGGTGCGCCACCTGCGAGGGGGAACACGAGCTCGAAGATCCCATTGGAAATTTGCTCATCAACAGCTATGAGCGCGCCGCGGGGGAATTGGGGATCGAAGCTCCCGGGCTCAAGCTTCGATGCCTCAACGCCATTCCCTTGCGCAGAGGGCTTGGAAGGCCTCTCGCGAAGGAGGAATAGACGATGACGCACACATTGCACAGAAGGGGAAGCGCTGAGTCATTGGCCGACGATTTTGTTGTCTT
>NZ_JADEVE010000277.1 GCF_016125955.1 Acetomicrobium sp. S15 = DSM 107314
GCACCTCTCGGTCAAACCCTCGAGTTGCCTCGTTGTGAGTCTTGTCCTCATAGCTTACAATTCTACAAGAAGGGGGGATCGCCTGTGGACGAGAGGATGGTCGAAAGCCCGGACACGAAAAGAAAGGTCAGAGTTCCTCCAGTTCTCTTAGGCGCTCAAGCGCCTCAAGGCGCCGTTTTTCTAAGGCTTTTCGCTTAGCCTCAAGCTCTTCTTCCAACTGTAATCTATAGCGCTCAAGCTCAGCCTCCACGTTCCGGGTTGCGCTATGG
>NZ_JADEVE010000278.1 GCF_016125955.1 Acetomicrobium sp. S15 = DSM 107314
ATCTCATCATGGCCGAGCCCCAAACTCCAGTGAGCGCCATAATGAATCCCGATCCATTTTGTGTTCGCACCGATACGGACCAGGAGGAAGTAGCTCGAATCATGGCCAAATATGACCTTCATACTATACCGGTTGTGGACAAAGAAAAGTAAATTAGAATTATCAGACAAAGTTATCAGTTACCTTTATAAGGTATCAATTTAATAATACTATAGTTAAAAATCTTGGTCGAAAGCGCTAAGAGATCTCACCACCTCTTAGAAACAGTTCGTTATTATTGCCTCCGCTTCCGCTGCTCATGAAAAACGCTCCCATTCTGCTCATCAAGGCTGCATAACCAACGCTCTCA
>NZ_JADEVE010000279.1 GCF_016125955.1 Acetomicrobium sp. S15 = DSM 107314
ACCCTGTTACACACTACAATACCGTCAGAATTATAAGCCTCTTTATCGCAATATACAGTAACACCATCATCAGTAGTTCCTATTTCTACTACATCCATAGAAGATATGACGGGAACCCTGTCGGTCAAAGTAATTTCAACCTCGCTGGACAAGCCATTATTTACGCGGATCTCGTAGCCTTCTTCGAGCCATCCCTTTCCCCACCATTTCTCGTCCCCTTTGGGAATAAGGCGTTCTTTTGTCGCGGGTGAATTGGCGTGGATGGACGATCTCTGCAAGGAAATCGAAGAGATCCGTCGCGATAACGAACGCTATCTTACAGAAGCCGAAGAGCTGCTTGAAGGTTCTGT
>NZ_JADEVE010000280.1 GCF_016125955.1 Acetomicrobium sp. S15 = DSM 107314
AAAGTTTTTTCTGGTGCAAATGATAGCAACATAAGATTTCGTGATTTGAGAAAACTTCTGTTGGAATATGGTTTTTGTGAACGAATTAAAGGTGATCACCGTGGACGTATCGGAGATCATGAAAGGGTGTGGCTCTATACATTGCATGACGGCCTTTTTGAGTCGTGATTCCATATAGGCGTTAAGTTTAACTTAAAGGAGAGGTGTGACGTGAGTTCAGCCGTGTGCTCTTCCGATCTACAGGATCGCAGGAGCCTGGGATTGGATCAAGGAGAAGGCCTCCAGTGTCGTGGGCTGGTTCGGTGGAATTCCAGAGATGATAGCTAATGCCCTCGCAGGCGTAGGAGAGTCGATGTGGTCTCCGTTCAGCTGGGCCTCGGACAGGATCGCAGGAGCCTGGGATTGTGATCGGTAGAGCGTCGGGTAGGGAGAGAGTGTTCCCGAGAGCATATGAACTCTTAAGACAGGTAGACCCGGCTATCGCCGACGTGTTAAACGCCGAGTTGAAGCGAGAGCGCGAAGGGATTGAGTTGATCGCCTCCGAAAACGTGGTCTCGCCTGCTGTGC
>NZ_JADEVE010000281.1 GCF_016125955.1 Acetomicrobium sp. S15 = DSM 107314
CCACGAAGAGAGAGGCGGAGACAACGCCGCAGCGCGGAACCGCCTCCATCGATAGCTTGCTGAGGCCATAAGTCGTCCCCGCGGCAGCGCAGGTAACGCCGCCAATTAAAACGGGAAGGCCTCCGATTCGCGATGCCACGATGGCCGGCTGGCTTGCCCCATTTTGCCTATAAGACCCGCCGTCTGACTCTACCAACCCCACTATGTCGGGGTTTAGCTTCGTTTTATGCGATCTTTATCGGCGGTAGGAACGTGGAGGTGCCCTCCTTAGAGGGACGTTCTGTGGCGGAAGCCTTAGATGAGATTCAGAGGCTTGGCCTTCTTTCTC
>NZ_JADEVE010000282.1 GCF_016125955.1 Acetomicrobium sp. S15 = DSM 107314
AGATGTTGGAAGGCGTAAAGGTCGGCACAATCGAGATGTGTAACGTCAGCGAAGGCACAGTGCCCGGGTTTTTCCCCGAGATCTCGGTATTGAGCATCCCCTATCTCTTTGAGTCGGCCTGTGGGGAGGGTTTCCCTTTCGGAGATCTTCGAGGCCTTAGCCACCCTCTCCGCACAGCACGGCTTCAAGATACCGCGCCCTTTTCTCTACCTCGTGAGAGCACTTTCCACGCTTGAGGGGCACCTTATGGCCTTAGACCCCAAGAGCGGAGTAAGCGCGCGGTTTTTAGGATGGTATGCCGAGGAAGAGCTGTTGGCCAGGCTTTCTTTCCGCATGGCCGCTTCGCCTTCCGAGAGTTGGCGCTTGCT
>NZ_JADEVE010000283.1 GCF_016125955.1 Acetomicrobium sp. S15 = DSM 107314
TCCACGCCACTCCAATAGAGGCTGCTCGGGTCGACCACCGGCGAAAGCCCGCGCTCGCTCATTTCGAAGAGACCCACCTCGTCCGTGCTCCCGTAGCGATTCTTCACGCCCCTCAAAAGGACCGCTCTTGACTCGGACGACATCGCCCGGCTTCAGATCTATCTCAACTCTCGGTTTGATCTGCTCTTTGTCTAATCTCCCCAAGATATCCTTGACTTCCCTCTGAACTCCCCTATAAATTAGGCCCAATCGCGGCGGCCTTGATCGGCATAATGAGCGGTTTTGTTTTAGAGGCAAGAAGAAGGCGGCCATGAAAGTATGGCTGGTTTTATTTTTAGGGG
>NZ_JADEVE010000284.1 GCF_016125955.1 Acetomicrobium sp. S15 = DSM 107314
CAAAAAAGGCATTGAAAGGGCTACGCATAGGGCGCTGTATTACTCTATGGGGCATTCCCCGAAGGATTTACAAAAACCCGTTGTCGGCATAGTGAACTCACAGAACGAGACAATGCCTTCCACTCTCGACAGCAGGGCTTCGGAGTTGGAAAGGACGAGCATACCCGTGGCTTCCATCGCCTCCTCCGCCGCGACGCCGAACCGCCTGATAGTGTACTGAAAAGCATCCCGGGCATTAAGTCAGCGACAGATGCCTTGGTTCCGGAGAAGCGAATTTCCCATACGGCTTCGAGCAATGGTTCCTTTTTAAGCCTAACGGGT
>NZ_JADEVE010000285.1 GCF_016125955.1 Acetomicrobium sp. S15 = DSM 107314
GGCAACCCTCATATGTGTCCTCACAGGAGGTCGCCTGGCACGTTCACCGACGGCGCCTATGCAGAGTATATAAAGCTTCCGTGGCGCCTCATCCACAAAATCCCCGACAATGTTAGTTTTGACGACGCGGCTGTGGCGGAACCCTCTGCCGTTGTGGCTCAAGGGTTGCTTGAAAGGGCGAGAGAGGCTAACGTGCCGATGGATAATATAGAACGCGCCATCAAGCGCGGCACCGGCGAGTTGGAAGGAGTTCAGTATGAGGAGGTCTTCTACGAAGGTTACGGCCCTTGTGGAGTAGCCATTTTAGTG
>NZ_JADEVE010000286.1 GCF_016125955.1 Acetomicrobium sp. S15 = DSM 107314
GAAAAGATTTTCTTCGTCGCAAAGAACATCTTTTGGTAAAGTGCACCCTCCTGATATCATGTGAGTCCAAAAGCAACTTGGGGCCAGATACTGTTCTTTAACACACAGCCCAGCTCTGCGTAGCGTGCCAGCGCCTCTTCGCTCGTATTTCGGAATTCTACCTCCGTCACCTCTACGTCTGAAGCGATCTCGTCTCCGCGACAGATCGCCACTCCAGTCACCAGAAGATGTTTTGGATACATGGTTCAGCAGCGCCTTGTGGCCCTTTTCCACCCTTGGATGGCCGGACGATACCGCTGAACTCCGTTATTTTTATCCCACAAGTTTGTTGGTCACCGGGT
>NZ_JADEVE010000287.1 GCF_016125955.1 Acetomicrobium sp. S15 = DSM 107314
CGTTGTCGGTGAATTCCTGAAAGGCAGCTTGCATCCTCACATGCCATTCAAATTGGATGTCATGAGCCACCACGAAGACCCTCTTGATCTCTTCTGGCCAATCGATTTCTTTCAAAGATCCCTTTTCCATGATGGCCTCGATCACTTTCGTGTCAGCGAGTCCGTTTTTGCGCAAGGCTTCCATCAAAAGCCTACAGGCGGATAGCGCGCTGCTCGTCGTTACGAGCATTGTGCGCACTGTGGTAGACAACGTCAGACCGCTACAGCAGGTGCGCTTCTTGGTCAACGGGAGGGAGGTTACCGAGCAGTT
>NZ_JADEVE010000288.1 GCF_016125955.1 Acetomicrobium sp. S15 = DSM 107314
AGAAGTAGTAAAGAGGGATGGAGAGGCTACATCTATGAGAGCCTCAGGCCATAGCGGATATGCCCCAGAAACAAAGATATTGTCTGCGCTGCTGTGTCGACATTGCTTCAAGCCTTGGCTGTTGGACTAATAGATGTATTGACCCTGAACGGCTTCAAAGGGCATCCCTCTCAAGTCGAAACCCTTTAAACTCGAAAGAAAGTCCCGGAATACCCCAACGCCTCTAAAAATAGAGGGAGGAAAAGAAACGCGCACCGCCTCCGGGCCTCTATCCCTCAGATAGCCATGATGAAAGATGGCGCATATTTGGTGAACGCGGGCAGAGGTGGCATCGTCGATGAGGCGGCGGCTTATGAAGCCCTGAAGAGCGGTAAACTTGCGGGG